>JAITDF010000113.1 GCA_031282705.1 Opitutaceae bacterium
CCGCGCCATGCTGGCCCGCGCGCTGGCCGCGGAAAAATGGACGGCGCGCGCCTCCGTGGATTCGGCGTCCTACGCCATCGTGAGCCGTTTCCGCGGGCATGCCGCCGCCCGCGCGCTCGCGCCCATCTTCGCGCGATGCCGGGCGCAGTATCCGGATTTTGACTGCACCTCGTTCAACTACGAACCCGGCTTGCTGGAGCTGCTCGAAAAACGCCCGGCGCACCTGCTCGCCCCCGGATACGAATCATGGGACGCGCTGCTGCTCGCCGCCGCCGACGACGTGAGCGCCGGCATCAAAGCCGCCGGGCTTGAGCCTGCCACGGCCCGCTGGGGCGCATTCAACATCAGCCGCATCCGCCATCCGCTGGGCGGCGCGCTGTTCGGGCTCCTGGGCGCCTGGCTGGACATGCCCGCCATGCCGCTCCCCGGCGACGCCGACGCGCCCCGCGTGCAAACGCCCGCGCACGGTGCCTCGGAGCGTTTCGCCGTCTCGCCCGGACGCGAGGACGAGGGCGTTTTTCACATGCCAGGCGGCCAAAGCGGGCACCCGCTGTCGCCCTTTTACCGGGCCGGCCACGAGGCATGGATGCGCGGCGGGCCCGCCCCCTTTCTCCCCGGCCCGGCGGTGTGGCTTCTGACCTTGAGGGCGGAGAAAAAATAGCGAGAGGGAGGAGGCCGCCTGAATGAGGCTCTCTCTCCCCCGCCGGCGCGGCAGCGCCCCGTACCGCAGGTTGTCAAGCTTCTCGCTTCGCTCGGAACCAAACCTGATCGGGATAAAAGCCCGCAAACGCAAAAACCCGCGGCAGGGTATGAGCTTCCAAGCAGACTCGGTTTCGGGCGGTGCGGCAGTGTCTGGCAGTCTGCATTACGACGCTCCCGCGTAACATCAGTGACAAGTTTCAAGTGGCAAAAGCCGGCGGCACGGCGGCGCCCGACCGAAAATCGAGTTCCGGGCGAAGCGGGAGGCCCGGCACCCAAGACCGGAAATCCCCTCACCACGCCTCCTCGATTTCCACGCGCAGCGGGTTTTCCGGGGCGCAGTCGGCGCGGATGCTCACGAAGCCGTCGCGGTGGCGGTCGTAGAGCGGCCAGAGCGCGGCGCGGTCGGTCGCGGGAATCGGCAGCGACTCCATCGCGGCGCGGCTGAAAAACCCGAAACGCCCCTCGTTGATGTCGGGCGGCAGCGCGGGGATGTTTTTCTTGCAGCGAAACAGAAACAGCAGCCAGTGCCCGCTGCCCTCGTAGGATTTCTCGGCGATGATGGCGAACAGATGCAGGTCGCCCGTCGCGAGCCCGAGGCCGGTTTCCTCGCGCGTCTCGCGGATCGCGCATTCGTAGGGCGACTCGCCGGCGCCGGTCTCCAGCTTGCCGCCGACGGGGCTCCACGCGCCGAGGTTGGGCGGCTTGGCGCGGAGGAGAAGGAGCTGCTCGCCGGCGGCGTTTTCGATGAAAACGAGCACGGCGATTTTATAAGGAATGGCGGATGGCGGTTGCATGGGCGCGGGAAACGGGCTCCCGGTTGCACGGCATCAAAGCAGGACCGGCGCTGGCGGTGGAGATTTTTTTCGCGGATTGAAAAACGGCGCCGCGCCGGCATTGTCCGCGGGCAGACAATGAGCCTTTCCGCAAAGCACGCCGCGCTGGTCGAAACATTTTCAATGCTCCCCGATGACGAGGAGCGCTTCCGCCACATCCTCGCGCTCGGCCGCCGCTACCCGGCGCTCGCGCCCGCGCTGCGCACCGACGACCGCCTGCTGCCGGGCTGCGTCTCGCGGCTGTGGTTCGTGCCGGAGTTTCGCGACGGGAAATGCTGGTTCCGCATGGATGCCGACGCGCAAATTTCGAAGGGCATCGCCGCGCTGCTGTGCGACTTTTACAACGGCGAGACGCCCGCCGACATCGTCGCGACCGAGCCGGCGTTTTTAAACGAAATCGGCCTCCCGCAGGCGCTCTCCGCCAACCGCAGCAACGCGCTCGCCAGCCTGCGCGCCCGCATCAAGGCCTTCGCCGGGGCCAGCCTGCGCGGGGCGGCGTGAAGGCGCGCGCGCGTTGGAGAACCAAATCCGGCTTTCAGCCACTCATCCCTCGGGCAATTGATGCCGCCGTGCAATCGTATGGCGGTCATGACAAGAATATTTGTCTAACTGGCAAAACAACCCCGGCAGTTTACTTCCGATCCCCGCCGTCTCTCTCTGGGACTGAACCTTAACGAATTAAATTACGGCGTGCTTCATTTCTTTTCCGCTTGGGGGCATTTTCGTGTCTCAAACGGTCCCGCCATGACTGCCACCCGCGGCCAATTTCCAAGATCACCATCATTACTCTGACCAGCCATGATACACCCGATACCTACATCCCTTCGCCAAACCGCTGCCATCACGCTTGCATTTAGATTTCTGCTCGCCGGATTGCTTCTCGCGCAATTCGAATCCTGCCTGTTCGCCCAGGCGGTGCCGCCTGCCGCTTCCACTGAAGCAACGGATGCGGCGGCGAAACCGGTTTCCGTCCCAACTGAGTCTTGGTCCTCCGCACCTCCCAACGGGGACGAGGAAAAAATTGTGGAGATGTCCCCGTTCACCATCACCGCCGACCGGTCGGTGGGTTATGCGGCCACGCAGTCCCTTTCCTGCACCCGTTTGAACACCGAGATCAAGGACATCGGTTCATCCATCACCGAGATGACCATTGATTTTCTCAAGGATATCAACGCGTTGAGTTTTCAGGACGCCGTTTCTTATGCGCCCGGCACCACGTCGTATCTATATGATATCAACGACCGCGACGGCAACCGTGCTTTGGGTGGCACTTATTACATGGTGCGCGGCATGGGGACCTATGGAATGGCCCGCGATTTTTTTCGCACAACAATTCCGCTGGACACTTATAACACCGAGCGCCTCTCGTTCGCGCGCGGCGCAAACTCCGTGCTTTACGGCATCGCCGATCCCACCGGCCTGGTCATCACTTCGCTCGCCAAGCCCAATTTGCAGCGCGACCGGGTTACGCTTTCCGGCGATTGGTCAACTTACGGCGTCCACCGCGTCACGCTTGATGCCAATACCAGTGCAAAACACCGGTTGTTCCGCCGCGATATGCCCGCTGGCATTCGCTTTGTTACTTTCGATGAAGAGCGTCCGAAATTTCTTAAACCCGACCGGCATGAGCAGCGCAGATATTATGTGGCGGGGGCGATTCAACCGTGGGAAGGCGCGAGCGTCCGTCTCAATTATGAAAACGTCAAGCTCGATCAAACAGGCAGCCGCATGTATGCTCCATATGATGCGATTTCGGCATGGCAGGCGGCTGGTTCCAACTATGTGGAGGCTCCGGGCGGCGCCATGCCGGCCGGAGTGGTGCGGCTGAGCGACAGCACCAAACGCACGGTGGTGGTGATGGGGTCCGACGGCGAGCCACAGTATGCTTTCAGTTCGCTGGGCATGGGCCGTGTGGCTTATGCGGCGGCACCCACCGGAGTGGACACCGCCCGTTTCAACGGGCGCGTATCACTGCAGGATTATTCGCTCTATCCCGCCAACGATGTGAATTTTCTCGGCCTGAATAATTCGGGGCAGACTTTGAGGGGACACGCCTCCACCATCATATTTGAACAATTGATCGGACGGAACTTTGCTTTCGAACTCGGCGTCGCTGATGAAAAAACATCCATCTACACGGTCTCCCCGATATCGAGCGCGTATTATCTTGCCGTTGACGTAAACAAGCTGCTGCCGAACGGCGAACCCAATCCCTATGTGGGCGTGCCCTACTTTGATTATACACGGGGCGCCACCGACGCGGTTGCCACGGTCAAGGATTACCGGGCCACGCTTACCTACAACCTCGACCTGCGTCGCGGCAAAGGCCGGCTCGGAAAATTTCTAGGGCGTCATCGGTTCGCCGCCCTGGCGGAGCGCTATGAAAGCACCAACTCCCAGGACCAATTGTATGAAGTCAACGCCACGCCGCTGCCGGGTTTTCCTTCGGCCATCACTGCCAGTTCGGGAGGAAATTATCTGAGCCGGCGCACTTATGTCGGAGTTGGAAGTTCAGGTTACACCGCGGATTCAACCAGACAGATCAGGTCATTTGGAACCATCGCCGCCACCCCCGTGGATGCCGGTGTTGTGAACAGCCGCATGGGAATTTTCTCGCCGCTCAATTCAAAAACGGTGACTGAGTCGGCGTTGCTGGCGGTGCAGAGTTTCATGGCGGACGAGCACATTGTTTTTACCGGCGGAATGCGTTGGGACACGCAGGATTTATATAATGCCGATACGTGGCGTCACCCCGAGACAAATGAATTTGCCTCCTGGCGCGAGATGCCTCTTCCCGGCTCGCCCACCCAGACTGACAGCGGGCGCACGGGCACACTGGGTGTCGTCTGGCATATAAACCGCTATTTTTCCCTGAGTTGGAACAAGTCGGAAAATTTTCAACCGCCCGCCGGCGGCATACGCACTGTTTTTGGCACCCCGTTGCCCGCATCCAAGGGAAAGACCGAGGACATTGGCTTCAAGTTTCGTTTCCGTGAGGATCGGATTTCCGGAAATATCACTTACTTCGAGGCATTCAGAACCAATGAGTCCGACCAGGGACTGCGCGGCTCCAATGCCGAGCGCATTGACGCGATCTGGGATGCGATCAATCCGGATATGAAAGTGAATGATCTCACGTGGCGCGACACCCGGGACTATCGCACCCAAGGCTACGAATTCCAAATCACGCTCAATCCCACCCCGGCGCTGCGCATCAGTGCAAACCTTACCCAGTTGAAGACGGAAAAAAGCAATATCCTTCCGTTTACCCGGGCCTATCTTGAAAAACATGAAGGCTTGTGGACATCGCCGGAAAACATAGACCTTGCCACGACTTATGACGTCAACGGGCAGTCGCGCACGGTCGGCCAGGTGCTGCAATATATAAAGAACTCCAACGAAAACAATCTCAGGACCGCCGGCGAACTTTCCCAGGGTCTGAATGAATGGATGGCGAATCTCGTCGGTAACTATACATTCCAGTCCGGTGTGCTGAAGGGTTTTGGCGCGGGCGTGGCGCAGCAATGGCGCAGCAGTCCGGTTCTCGGTTATGAATATCTCCCATTGGTGGATGCGGAGACCGGGCAGACAAATTATTATCCAGACATCGATCATCCGCTTTATGGAAAAGACTGGTGGAACACCAACATTTGGTTCAACTATGACCGGTTGATTTTCAAGCGAAAGGTTCGCTGGCAGGTAAAACTGTCCGTCTCCAACCTTCTCGACCGGCGCACTTACGATACGGAGCGGGGCATCGATTCGGCAACCGGTGAGAATGTGATGCTCCGCTACCGTTTCATCACGCCCCGCACTTTTACCATTTCCACCTCGTTCCAATATTAACTGATGTTACGCAACCGACAGGATTTTGCAGGGCCTGACCTTGCGTCAGGCCGCGCGCGGGAGACTGCACAGGTAATCCGCGGACGCCTTGCAAACGATGCAGCCCTTTTTGAAAACAATGCCTGAGACAAGCCCTTATTTTGCTCCGCATGAAAGCATGCAGGCCAACCTTGGCGGCGACACCGCCGCGGCAGTCACGGCCATCGCCCGGCGCTACATCGGGAACAATCCCCCGTGTTCGCCGGTGTGGCGGGCCTATCGCAAAAGCGGAATAACACGCGGCGCGGATTACCGCTACCATGCGGATTTTAATGCGATTTTCCCGGAGGCAAAAATCGGCGAACTCGTTTATGCCTGGGGAAAGATGTGGTGCCCGTGCGAGCGGCGGCTCCTGTTTGATGTCAATTGCAACAGTCCGATGGTGGTCTGGTGCAACGGCGAGCGCGTCTGGCGATCCACGATTCACGAGGAGCGGACGCCCGGCGAACGCGTGCACCTTGTGTTCTGGCTGAAGGCGGGATGGAACCACGTGGTCATTCGTTTTCGCAAAACGGCGTGTGCGTTCGGCGGGGTATTCGGCACGTTCCTGGGGAAATTGCCGTATTATTTTTCCATGCCCGAACCGGAGCGGGCGGGGCAGGAGGGTTGGATGTACACCACGCCGGGCGCGGCGGAACTGCCGGTCATCCCATGCAATGGGGACACCCCGGCTTCCACCGGCGTGCAATGGGGGCCTTCGCCCGCGTGGGACACCGCGCGGCGGAGCGCCGGTCAGATGAGCCGCCTTTTTGGAAAAACAAAAAACACCGCGGCGGTCGGCTGGACGCGCGCGTTGTTTCCCGGCGAAGACAAAAGCAACGTTTACACGCTGAAAGGCCGGGCCCGCTCAAGGCTCTCAATCACCATCGGCGGAAAACAAGTCCTCGAAAAAAACACCGCCGGCGCCTTTGCGGGGAAATGCAAAATTCCGTTTGGGGTTCAGGATATTTTCGTCCGGACGGAATGTGATGGCGGCGACTGGGGTTTTGATCTCGCCGTCCTGCACGGGGACGCCGCGCTCGATTTCATGCATCCCGCAAACATCGCGGGCGCCGACGAGCGCTGGGCGTATCTCGGCCCGCTTTCCCCCGATGCGCCGGTGGATTTTGAAAAAATAAAAAAACCCGCCCGCGTGGCCGATGGCATCGGCGGCGAAAAAATCCACTGGCGCATTGATCTTCCCGACACATGGATGCGGCCCTATACGGAAGCGGAGCTTTACGGGCGGTGGAATTACCCGCTCGGCGTCACCTTATACGGCCTGCATCAGGCGGGGAAACACACCGGTTCGCCCGATATCGCCGCGTACGCCGCAAATCACATGCGGACATGCTGCGATTTTTTTGACTACGCCCTGTGGGATCGCCGGCAATACGGCGGCCCGACCAATGTGCTCAACCTGCTGACCGCGATTGATTCGCTGGATGACTGCGGCTCGGCGTGCTCCGCCCTCCTTGAAATCGCAGCGCACAAGAAGATAGACGGTTTTACAAAAATCGTCGATTATGTCGCCGATCATATAAACAACCGGCAGGCGCGGCTTCCCGACGGCACCTTCTTCCGCAGTAACCAGATGCACGTCTTTGATGACAATACGATGTGGGTGGACGATTTGTATATGAGCGTCCCCTTTCTCTGCCGTTATTACAAACTTACGGGCGAGGAAAAATACATCGATGACGCGGCGCGTCAGTTTTTTGGATTCAGACAGCGCCTGTATATGCCGGAACTCCGCCTGATGTCCCATGTTTACGATTTCAATCGCGGCCAGGCCACGCTGATACCGTGGGGCCGCGGAAACGGCTGGGTGCTGTTTTCGCTTGCCGAGTTGCTGAAGGCGCTCCCGGAACGGCATTTCGCGCGCGAAGGGTTGCTGTCGTTTTTCGGCGAATTAAGCGCGGGCATTCTGGCGCGGCAGGACGGTACGGGCCTGTGGCGCCAGGTGCTCAATGAGCCGGATGCCTATTTGGAAACGTCGTGCACGGCGATGTTTACCTATGCCTATGCCAGCGGTGTCCGCAACGGCTGGTATGAAAATCCGAAGCCCTACTTGGACGCCGCGCTCAGGGGCTGGCGCGGCCTCACAAAGACGAGCGTGGACCGGACCGGCAACGTCCACGGTGTGTGCATCGGATCGGGTTTTTCCTTCCAGTCGGAATATTATAAAAAAGACCTGCCGTGGCGCACAAACGATACCCACGGCATCGGCATCGTGCTTCTCGCCGGTGTCGAAATCATGCGGCTTGCGGATTTCCTGAAAACAACAACGGGCGCCCCGGAAACCGCAGAACCCGGAAAAATGAAGAGAATGAAGAAAACAGCGCGCCATGCCCGGTAATTTTTTAATCCAATCATAAGGAGTCCCCCCAACATGAAAACCACACGCCTCCCACACACAGTCGCGGCAAATGCCGCCAACGCCATCCGTCAGGGCGGTCACACCAGCCTCCCTGCCGCTTTGTTCCTCGCCGTCGCATTTTGTTTCACATGGGTATCCCCGCTTGAGGCGGATACCGTTAATCTAAACACAACTGATGGTAACAACCAGTCCAGCCTGCTTGATGATGGCGCACGCTGGTCAGACGGCCAGGCTGCTCACGCGGGCAGCGATTACGTCGTGAATAATCTGAATTTGCGCACGCCCACCATGTCAACCGGCGTGTGGCCTGACGATCGCACCCTTGTTTTTGCCGGAGATTCGCTGACGATTTCCGGCAGCCGGGGCCAGCTCTTGCTTAAGGCGGTGCGCACACCGATCGGCGCGGACACCGACGCGACCACAGTCTGGCCCAAGATTGTAATCAATGACCTGCGCCTGGTTGGTGAGGGTGACGTTGACGGCGCCTATGCCACGGTCAACATGAATCAGGGCTATCGTGACATGAATACGGTCATTCTGGCGGGAAAGATCACACTGGTGAGCGGCACCTCCATATTCGCAGTCCTGCTCACCGACGCAGCCGCACCGGGAGCGTTGATTGTGGAGTCGAATATTTCCGGAGCGGCGGACCTTGCGGTCAGCAATGGAGGCGCAGCCAATCTCAAAGGCCAGGTCATCACATTCAGTGGAAGCAACACCTACACTGGCGCGACCGATATTATAAAAGATGCCATCCTGAAACTCGGGTCCGCCGACGCCCTCGGCAACACCAGGCGGCTCAGCCTCACCGGAAGCAGCAAACTCGACGTCAACGGCTTCGACGCACGCGTCGGAATGCTCGCCGGCAGTTCCGCCACCGCGCTTATCACCAGCCAGACCGCCACCGCGGCATCCTCGATTATTTCCTCCTTTGATTCGGGTACATCGACCTATGCCGGGCGCATTGCCAACGGCGCGGCGGTGCTCTCCTTTATTAAATCCGGCGACGGCACGCTTATACTCTCCGGCTCCAATTCCTACACCGGCGCGACCACCGTCGATGGCGGCAAACTTTTTATCAACGGCAATCACGCCAACGCCACCGGCCTTGTCACTGCCGCCGCCGGCGGCGCGCTTGGCGGCACGGGCGCGCTTGGCGGCACGGGCACGCTCGGCGGTATCGTGCGGGTGGAAAACGGCGGCACGCTCATCGGACGCGCCGGCGATATTTTCACCATGCGTGGATTGGAACTGAACGCATCCTCAAATATGGACATTGCCCTTGGCGCGCCATCAACCGCCGCGCTTTTTCAGGTAAACGGCAACCTGACACTCGACGGTTATCTTAATATTACCGGCGACGGCGGTTTTTCCCCCGGTTTATACAGGATTATCAACTACACGGGCGCGCTCACCGACAACGGCCTTTCATTTGGCAGCCTGCCTTTTGCCAATATGGAGGCGCTGTTAAATATAGACACCAGCACGGCGGGACAGATCAGCCTCGCCTACGGCGTCGCGGATTATTGGGACAACGGTTCCGGCGTCTGGAATGCCACCAACACAAACTGGACCGACGTTGCCGGTTCCGCTTCCGGCGTGTGGGGCGGCGCCTATGCTATTTTTCGCAATACGGCCGGCACAGTGACGGTTGATGATGGTGCGGGGCCGATTGTGTTTACCGGCGCGCAATTCGCCTCGGACGGTTTTCTCCTGACCGGCGGCAATCTTGCGCTCAACGGCACGGTTGTGCTTCGAGTGGGCGACGGCACGCCAGCCAGTGCGACCATGAGCGCGACGATTGCCACGGTCCTGGGCGGCGCGGGCGGAATCGAAAAAGCCGACCACGGCACGCTCCTGCTCACGGGCAACAACACCTACACCGGCGCAACCAGCGTCAAGGCCGGCACGCTTCACATCAACGGCGACCAGTCCGCCGCGACGGGCGCCGTCACGGTGAAGGCAAACGGCGCGCTCGGCGGCACCGGCACGCTCGGCGGCAATGTGCGCGTGGAAAACGGCGGGGCGCTCGTCGCGGCGCAGGGCAGCACGCTGTCCATGCAGGGCCTCACTCTCGACGGCAATGCCAGCCTCGACGTCTCACTCGGCGCACCCGGCAACACCACCGCGCTGCTTCAGGTCAACGGCGACCTTGTCCTCGATGGACAGCTCAACATCGCCGACGCCGCCGGCTTCGGCGCGGGACTTTACCGCATCATTGATTATACCGGCAATCTCATGGACAACGGCCTCGAAATCGGCGGCGTTCCCGCGCCCGGCACCGAGCCGCTGCTGAGCATCGACACCGGCAATGCGGGCCGCGTGAATCTTCTCTACGGTGAAGCCGATATCTGGAACGGCGGCAACGCCACCTGGAACAGCGGCTCTCTGTGGAACGCCGGCGCCAGTGTGCAATGGAACAGCGGCTTTGCAATTTTCCGCAATGACGCCGGCGCAATCACCGTGGACAATTCCGCGGGGCCGGTCGTGCTCACCGGCGCGCAATTCGCCTTGGACGGCTTCCTCATCGACGGCGGCACGCTCACCACCAACGCACCCGGCAGCGTGTTCCGTGTCGGCGACGGCTCGGGGGCCGGCGCGCTTTTCACCGCGACAATAGCCGCCACGATCGCCGGTCCCGGCGGCATCGAGAAAACGGATTTGGGCACGCTCGTTCTCGAAGGCGGCAACACCTATGCGGGCACGACTGTAATCAAGGATGGCACACTCTTCATAAATGGCGACCAATCTGCCGCGGCTGGCGACGTCACGGTGAGAGCTGGCGGTGCGTTGGGCGGCGCCGGCATCATCGGAGCGAACGTCGCCATCGAGGAGGCCGGCGTGCTGCTTGGACGTTCCGGCTCGACGCTCGCCATGCGCGGCCTCGCGCTCAGCGGCTCGTCGCTCCTCGGTGTTGCGCTTGGCGCTCCTTCCGAAACGGCGCTCTTCCAAATCAACGGCGATCTCATCCTCGACGGACTTCTCAATGTCACCGACGCCGGCGGTCTCGGACCCGGCCTGTATCGGATTTTCAACTACACGGGGGCCCTTGTTGACAACGGTCTCGAAATCGGCCTGATGCCGCAGGGCGCGGCAGGCGCCGAATCGTTGCTCACCATCGACACCGCAGCCGCCGGTCGTGTGAACCTGCTCTACGGCACCGCGGATTTCTGGACGGGCGGCAGCGGCATTTGGGACGCCGATCCGGCAAACCCGAATTGGAAGGATTCCGGCGGCACGGCGAAGGCGTGGGGTGGCAGCTTCGCCATCTTCAACGCCGGTTCGGGCATCGTCACCATCAACGGGTCCGATGCGGCGCCTGTCGTTTTTAATGGCGCCCAGTTTGCCACCAACGGCTACACCATTGCGGGCAACATGATTGTCGCCTCGGTTGACCCGAGCATCATCCGCGTTGGCGACGGCACGGGGGCGGGCGCGACGATGACCGTCACGATCACGGCGGAAATCGGCGGCGGCGGCGGCATTGACAAGACGGACATCGGCACGCTTGTCATCTCCGGCAGCGTCAACCGGAACACCTACACCGGCGCCACTCGCATCAAAGGCGGCACGCTTCGCCTTGCCGATGGCGGCGGCATCAGCGACACCGCCATCATGGCGGGCGCGCGGCTTGAGGGCGGCGGCGCCGTGCGCGGCAATCTCGCGAACGACGGTGTGTTTGCCCCCGCCGCTGCCAAGGGCGCCGTCGTGCGCGTCTCCGGCAATTATACGCAGACCGCCGGCGGCACGATGGTGGCGATGCTGACCTCGTCCACCACATTCAGCCAGATCCGTGTCGATGGCTCGGCGACCCTTGATGGAGATCTTGTCGTTGCCATTCCCGAATCGGGTTTCGTGCCGATTCCTGGTCTGGCATGCACGATTATTGATGCGGGCGTTTCGGTCAGCGGCACGTTTGCCAACATGGACGCGCCGTGGGGCCGCCTTTCGCAAATGGTGCGCTTTGAAGTTCTATATGGTGCGAGCGACGTCAGGCTAAGTTTCACCCAGTTGCCTTTCGCGCAGCTCGCCGGCACGGAAAACCAATGCGCGGTCGGCGCGGGCCTTGATGCCGCGATAGCGCGCGGCGCCATCCCCGGCCTGCAAGGCGCGCTCAACACGCTCCAGACCGAGGGCGAGGTTCTCGCCGCGCTCACCGTGCTCTCGCCGCGTGCGTATGAACGCTACTTCACGCAGGCAATAAGTTCGGTGGATGCCGGCGTGCGTTCCATCGAGGGGCGTCTTTCGTCGTTACCGTTTGCGCCTGAAAACAAATGGAGCCTGTGGGCGGAAACGGTTGCCCGCGGCGGTTCATTTGCCGGCGACGACGATGTCGCCGGCGCGGATTTCCGCAGCTACGGTGTGCAAGCCGGCGTGGACCGGACTTTTGGCGGCCGTTTGAAACTCGGCCTTTTCCTCTCCATCACCGACGACGATCTTGACAAACACCTCCAAGTCACCCGGCAGCTCGCGGGCCTTTATGCCCGCTATACCTTGGGCGGCGCATTCGCGGACGTTGTTGCCGGCGGAGGTTTTGAAAATATCGATGCATCGCGTGTCACAAACATACCGGGACGCGCCGACATGTCCGCCTATCCGGGCCTGGCCTCCGCAAATGCGGATGCCGGCGAGTATTTCGCCAGCATGCGTCTGGGTTATGCGTTCACACCCGGCAAAAACACACGAATCGCGCCCTACGCGGCGTTGCAATACACGCATTGGGAAGCGGACGCTTTCAACGAAAGCGGCGCGAGCGATGCGTCGTTGCGGATTCATAATATGAAAGGCAAATCCCTGTCCACACGCCTCGGCTTCGAATTGTCACAGTCGTTTGCCCTGAAAAAGACAAGGATCACACCGCGCTTGAATCTGGCCTGGAGGCATGAGTATGAAGACGAGGCCCGCGAAATCACCGCTGAAATCGGGGGCAGCCCGTTTGCCGTGCGCACCACGAAACCGGAGGAGAATGGCGTGCTCGCCGCCCTCACCCTGGATGTGGCGCTGTCCCCGCGCGTCACGGCCTGGCTTGGCTGTGCCTACGAACACTCCACCGTCACAAAAAACGCATTGGATGCCAATGCCGGCATCATGTATAAATTCTAAGGTGCAACGACACAACACATGAAAACTCCAAAAATCACCATATTGTGCGGAATCATGGCGTTTTCGACCGCCGCGCAGGCCATGCTCTATTATCATATAGACTGCGAGGACACCACCATTGGCATCAAGAATTTCGGAGTCGTTCCCCGGCCCAACGTAAAACAGAACAATCTCAATAATTGCGTCGGCACCGATACAACCTACACGTTTGACTGCGTGGTCGATCGCGATTTGGATTACAATCTTCCTCGGGTGATTACGGATACCGCGCTCAAGGGAACCCGCAGCCTGGAATTCAGCTGGCCAAACGACCCCGGCAAAGAGTGGGGAGGCGATAAGATAACGTGCAATATCACACCGCATTATAATCGCTTTCCGGAGAGCAATGATTTCGACGCAAGCTCCATATTGAAACTGGAAAAAGGGGGTTATGTCGGGTTCGGTGTGTATATGCCGACCGTGGATACGGCGCCGATACGGAACGGCCCCTGGACTTTGATATACCAGGCGCGCCAATTGACGGAGGAGGAGACTGAGGCGCGGCCTCCGTCGTTTGCCGTCTATATCGACAGAAGAGGGCAGCGCGAGCACGAGGTGGATTTGATATTTGTCCTTCGCAATGATCCGAATGACCCGGCGCAAATGGAGAGCCAGCAGGGCGCGCAAACCTACACGATGACGATCAAGCGCGGCACATGGTATTCTTTTGTATTTTATCAATTGCCCAGCATTCATGCTTCGGTTGGCCGGCTGACCGCATACGTTGCCGAAGGGGATTCGCTGCCTGTGTCAACGCATCCGGAGTTTGATAAATACCGGCTTTTCGATTATCAAGGAAAGTGGGGCTATGTCACGGGTGGGGACGCGCCCGAAAGCGCCAGCTATTTCGGCTCCACCGTCGGCCTCTATGGCGGCGAATACCGTGCGCCGGCGCGCGTATTGTTTGACGAGATGAAATACGCGACGACTTACGACGAGGCGAATCCATGCGCGGTGGCGTCCTCGCGCAAACCGGTGGTTTCCTCGTTTGACGGCGGCTTCGTGGAGGCGCCGGAATTGGTCATTCCGGGGCAGTCGGTGCAGCTCAACGGGAGCAATTTTGCCGCGCCGGCCGAGGTGTGGTTTGGCGGGGTAAAGGCCGCGGCGGTCACGGTAAACTCGGCGCAGAGCATCACGGCGGTGGTTCCCGCCGAACCGAATGTCAGCGGCCTTGCGGATGTTGTTGTCTATTGCTCCGGTTGGGATGCAAAGGCGCCGATACAATGCCGGATGGCGGGCACACCCGCGTCATTGCGGCAACTTAGCAATCAAACCGTGGTCGCGGGTCGTGGGGTCAGTCTTTCCGCCGGGAGTCAGAGTGAGTTGCCAGTCACTTATGCGTGGGAATATTCTCCGGATGGCGGCATCACTTGGTTGAATATTTATGGAGGCAATTATACATTTTTGGATGAAGGGCGGGTGCTGGTCATGCAAAATGCAGGCGAGTTTACCAAAAATCTGCGCTTCCGCTATGTGGCGGCAAGCCAGGCGGGATCCACTCGCAGCAATGCGATAACCATCACAACCGTGCCGGCCACGCTCGAATATCCGTCCGCGCTCACTGTGGATTCGGGAAGCACTCTTTACGTCGCCGATGCTGCGAAGCATGCGATTTATAAAATCAGCAATAGTGCGACCGTGGCGTTGCTGGCGGGCATGCCGGGAAGCTCCGGCATGACCAACGCATCCGGATCCAATGCGAAATTCAACGCGCCCTCGGGCGTGGCGATTGACACGGCGCGGGATTTGCTGCTCGTCGCCGATACTGATAATCACACGATTCGCACAATTACCGCCACAGGCTCGGTCGGCACGCTGGCTGGAAATGGATCACCCGGCGCGACGAATGGCGCGGGCGCGCAGGCGGCGTTCAATCAGCCGGCGGGCATTGCCGTGGATTCTGCCGGCAACACCTTTGTCGCTGACTCGGGCAACCACACCATTCGGAAAATTACGCCTGCCGGCAATGCAACCACCTACGCCGGCCAGGCAGGTGTTTCCGGGACGGGAAACGGAGCTGGAACGATTGCCCGCTTCAATGCACCTTCGGGTATCGCCGTGGACGTGGCCGGTTATGTGTATGTCGCCGACACGGGCAACCACACCATCCGGCTCATCAGCCCCGATTGTGTTGTGAGCACCTTTGCCGGTGTGCCCGGCGTCTCCGGCACGGACGGCGGCGCCACTGCTATCGCACGGTTTAACGCGCCCAAGGGTGTGCTGGTGGATGGAGCGGGCGCCGTGTATGTCGCCGATACTGGCAACGCTTTGATTCGGGAAATTTCCTCCGGGACAGTGCACACGCTGGCCGGCTCATCGGCCGGCGGCTCGGCGCCCCAGGGCGCGGCGCTGCAAGACGGCGTTGGGGCGTCCGCATGGTTCGGGCAGCCCGCCGGTCTGGCCATGAATGGGGACGGCAGCCTTGTATATATTGCGGACGGCGCCAATGCCGCTATTCGCACCCTTGATGACACCGACACCGTGCGCACGCTCGCGCTCACTTCCGGCTCTGCCATCACACCGCCCGCTTCCGGCGATGGCGACGGCGGCAGTGGCGGAGGTGCCGGCGGGGGAGGCGGCAGTCTGTCGTGGGCATGGTTCCTGGTTGTCTTTGCAGCATTGGCACTCCATCAAAATCGGAAAGGCTGATCGCCGGGGCGCGAATATGAATCCCTGTTCCTCAAGCCCGATGCCGATCAATAAATGAAAACCGATAAATCAAAATCTCATGGATGGCAAAATTTTCACATGGCCTTTCCTGCTTCTGGCGATTGCGCCATTTCTCAGGGCGGGCCAATTGGCGGATGCTGTCCAGCCTTATGTTGACAATAACACTCTCTCCGGAGCTGTGCTTCTCGTCGCAGACAGGAATGCCATCATTGCATGCGAGCCAGTCGGTTATGCTGATCTCGAAAACAAGACTCCAATGCGGGACGACACACTTTTCTGGATCGCATCCATGACAAAGCCAGTCACGGCCGTTTGCATGATGATGCTTGTTGACGAGGGGAAAGTGGCCCTCGATGACCCGGTCGAAATATATATTCCATCGTTTAAAGCCGTTCAAAAAATAGTTTCACAAGACAGTGAAAAACTCAATGTTACTAATGTCTCTTCAAAAGAATTAACAGTCGGTTCCACTTCACGGAAAACGGACAAAGAAACGTCCCGACGC
>JAITDF010000328.1 GCA_031282705.1 Opitutaceae bacterium
GGTCTCGGCGAGACCGCCCTACCAAAATCTGCCGACCGCGTAACATCAGTTCCTTAAAAGTGGCGCGCAGGGTTTTCATGTTTCCAGGGTTTTACACAACGCCGCGACGGGATTCCAGTTGTTTGCGCATCTCCCTGGCCCGATCGGCGGTGATCGGGTAAAAATGCAGGATGATGAGCGCGGTCGTCCAGAAGAGCATCGGGAAAAACACATACCAATGAAGCATTGTCGCCAAAACCTCCGGCGGCTGGTTTTTGCCGTATTTCTCCAGGTCAAAGCCGCACCATACGATTATAAAACCGGAGATGCCGGTCGTGAACGTCATGGCAAGTTTGCTCGTCCACGAGAACACGGATGAAAAACTGCCCTCGCGGCGGCTGGCGGTGTGGAGTTCGTCGTAGTCCACGATGTCGGCCTGCATCGAGGGGACGATCATCCAGATGGCGGAGCCGAAGGCCGACAAAAACACCTGCGGCACGATTTGCAGATACGGATGCGCGGGAGTGTAGCAGAAATACACCAGGATGTTTGTCACAAAGCCCATCGCAATGGTGATGCGCAGCGCGCCTTTTTTCCCGATCTTCTCGCAAACCCACGCCCAGAAAGGCACGGAAAACAGGCCGGGCAGGAAAATAACCGTGGTTTTCAAGCCTTGAATGACATATGCCTGCGACTGGTCGCCGGCGCAGACATAGTAAATGTTCAAATAAAGACCGAGGCTGGCGACGAGCTGGGAGCCGACCGTCTGGCAGACATAAACCCCCATCACCTTCAAAAACGGCCCGCAGTGCAGCGTTTCCTTCAGGCCGCGCCAAAGCCCGACCCTGCCCTGTTTTTTGGTTTCCTTTTCATAATAGCGCTCCTTTACAAAAAAACCGGGCAGCGTGGCGCACACGATGATCACCGCGCCCATCACCCAGCCCATCGCGCGCATCCCTCGGGCGACGTTCGGCTCGCCGGTGCCGGGGTCGCAAAACGCCGGCAGCGACGCCAGCGCGAGCAGCCAGCCGCCGAAAATCACCGTGCTTTTTGAAAACACCGCGCGCCACGCGACGACGCGCGTGCGCTCATTGTAATCGGGCGTGAGTTCCATGCCGAGGCTGTAATATGGCATCGCCCAGAGCGCGTAGGCAGTGTATAACAGCAGGCCGGCGGCAACCATGTAAATGATGATTGCGGTGCGGCTCCAGTCCGGCGACGCCTGCCAGAGCAGCGGCAGAAAAATCCCGGTCAGCACGCCGCCGGCGACAATGAACGGCCGCCGCCGGCCCCAGCGCGTGCGGGCGTTGTCGGAGACGTTTCCCAGCAGCAAATCCATCACGCCATCCCACAGGCGGTAGATCATGAGCACCGTGCCGATAATCGCCGGGCTGATGCCGAGCGCGATATTGAACACGGGGTAGAACATATTCTTGGTGACGGTGACGGTGAACTGGTCGGTCATCGCGCCCGCGCCGTAGGCGAGCTTTTGCGGCATAGGCACGCGGTCCTCCGGTGCCACGCCGGCGCCGGCAGTCTTTTTTTCGGAGGATTTTTCGGGAGTCATGGGGAGGTAAATCCGCCCGGTTGCAATCAACCGCCGGCGCGGGCCCCGGCGCCGATGCCGGCGCGGGCGGCGGCGGCGAGGGCGGCGACTTGTTTCGCGGCGTCCGCCATCAATCCGGCGGCGCGGTCACGGGCTGCGCGGGCGAGGGCGAGGGCGGCGGGCTGGTCGTTGTTTATATTGTCAAGGCACGCGCGCAGGGCGCCGGCGCCGGCGGTTTCTATCGGCAGCGCCCACGCGCCGACGCCGAGGTCGGGATACATTTGCACTTTCCACGTGTCCTGCGGCTGGTGCAGGTAGATCGCCGGGCGCCCGGTGGCAATGGCGAGGATGGGCGAGTGGCATTCCATGCTCAGGACGAGGGAGGCGCGCGCGTAAACCGAGTTGGCCTCGTCGGTGAGCCAGTAGCGGTCGAGCGCGGTCACATGGGGCCTGACGTCGCCGGGCAGCCGGCTGAGGATGTGGGGCTCGAAGAGTTCCGTCTCGTAGGTCATCTCGGGGCAGAGCAGCACGCGCTGGCCGGTGGTGCGCACCCAGTGGGTGATCGCGTCGCGCAGCACGCCGAAGTCTGCGGGCGCTTGCGCGGCGTTGAATTTTTCGCGCACGGCAACCTCCTCCGGTGTGTAGGGGCGTTTGGCGGGATGCATGCGCCAGTAGGGCGTCAGCCGCAGGCGGGGGATGGCGCAGAGAAAACGCCCCGGCTCCAGTTTGTGCGCGGCG
Organism: Opitutaceae bacterium; assembly: GCA_031282705.1. Lineage (GTDB taxonomy): Bacteria > Verrucomicrobiota > Verrucomicrobiia > Opitutales > Opitutaceae > Termitidicoccus. Next base: position 2,264 of record JAITDF010000328.1, read on the forward strand.
AGCAGGGCGTCCGCCGCCGCCTCGTCGCGCAAGTCGTCGAGGGCGAAAGTCGCGTCGGGCGAGAAGGCGAGCGGCGCGGTCACGCCCGCCTCGCGCGCGGCTTCGAGCGAACGCGTTTCGCGGGTGAAAAACATCGCCGCGGAACTCATGAGGTCCGCCAGCCCGGGCGGAAAATCCGGGCCGGTGGCGATGCTCCCGACCGGGCTCCCGACCGTGACACCGAACGCGGCCCAGGGTTTGCCCGTCTCGCGCCGCCACTGTTCGATTTCCCCGGTGCCGACCAGGCCCGGCCCCGAGCCGTGCAGCAGCAGGTCCGCCTGTGCGAACGCCTCGGCCAGCGTGCAGTCGCCGGCCCGCGGCGCCGGCGGCCGCCACCTGGCGGCGTCCCGCACGAAGCGCACCTTGGGAAAACGCCGGCGCAGCATTCCCTCGACGCCCCGGTCGAAGACGCCGGGCCAGAGAATGAATCCGGCCCCGGGCGCGTGTTGCTCGAAGACGCGCAGCACGCCGGGCGTGTGGGCGATGTCGCCGATGTTGGCGGACTGCCAGCCGGAGCGCAGGAGGATGGTGGGCGGGCGGTGTGCGCCGGCGCCGGTGAAGGATGCGGTGGTTGTCATTAAGAAGATCGGGCGGCTTCGCGGGGAGGCAGGGTGTTCATATCCGCCGCCCATGCCGTCGCACCGTCGCGTCCGGCGCAATCCGGGCGGAAGTCTTATCAATGACTGATGTTACGTTACGCGGAAGCGCCCGGGCCCTTGGAGGGACGGCCAAGCCCCCGAACGCTCCCGCGTAACATCAGCGAGTAAGAGTAACTGATGTTACGCGGCGGCCAGTTTTGGTAGGGCGGTCTCGCCGAGACCGCCGCGTTCGTCACTCGTGGCTCCCGGCGGTCTCGGCGAGACCGCCCTACCAAAAGACTGCCAAAAGACTGGCTGCCGCGTAACATCAGTTAACCTAAAAAGGAAGATGATTTTCTGGCGGAAGAGAGGCAAGAGGTGCAAAAGCAGAGGGATGCAAACGCCGGAGAGTCCGATGAACACTCACCCCCAGGGTGAGTGCAAAAACAACGC
>JAITDF010000335.1 GCA_031282705.1 Opitutaceae bacterium
CGCCTCCCCGCCCCCCGCCCCCGCCGGCGAAGCGCTGGCTGACGCCGCCCCCGCCGACGAAAACGACAGCGGCCTCTCCGACGAACAACTCGCGGAAGACGCGAAAAAACTCGACATCCACCTCCGCGAATCCCTGCGCGTGCTCAACGACGCGATCGCGCTGGCCCGCTCCCCCGAGGCGGCATCCTTTGCCGGCGCCCCCCTCACGGCCCAGGCCGTCCGGCGCGAGAGCGGTTTGGAGACGAGATAAAGCGCCGCCCCGCGCCCTGCCGCCCCGCGTTCCCCGCCCGCGCCGCCCCCGCCGCCGTCCGCGTCCGCGCCTGCGCCTGCTGCCGCTCCGCCGCCGCGCCGCCGCGCGGGTGCCCTCAAGGGTGGAAAAAGATTTTTTGCCCCCCTCTTGATTTCAGAACCGGAGAAACCGTTGTAACTCCACGAACACCTTCTCTCTCGTCCCACTTTGCGGGCAGTGAGTCTCCGGTTACTTCTCTAAACTATGGTCGGCGGTTCAAATCCGCCCGCGCTCCGGCGCGTAGCTCAGTGGTAGAGCAGTAGTCTCTGGCCGCAAGGCCGTATCCGGGGGCGGTTTTCTCCCGCAATCCCCTCATCGAATGAGGTCGCCCGGAAGCCAGGCAGGGCAAGCGTCCCGGAACGTAGGGCAAGCGTCCCGCTTGCCAGGCGGCGCGCAAAACGCGCCGCCCCAAAGCGGCGGAAGCATCCCGCTCCCGTCAGGCAGGCGGGACGCTTGCCTTGCCTGCCCTGCCTGGCTCTCCGCGCCTCCGCGTGAGGCACGATTTTCAAAGTGCCCTGTAGAAAGAAAAACAACATGGCAAAATTCAGCATCCTCGCCGGCCCGGCGCGCGGCAAAACCGTGCCCGGCACGGTCAATCTCGCGGGCGGCCGCGCCTTCGCCCAGACCGCCCGGCTCGAACTCGTCTCGCTCCTCCTGACCACGTTTCTGGAGGACGAATTTTATCGCACCGAGCGGCAGACGATGGCGCGCATCCGCGAACTCATCGCCCGCGTGGCCGACCCGCGCTTCGCCGCCAAGGCCGCCCTCTACGCGCGCAACACCCACGGCATGCGCTCCGTCACCCACTTCGTGGCCGGCGAACTCGCCAAGGCGGTGAAAGGCGAGGCGTGGACCCGGCGCTTCTACGCGGACCTCGTGCGCCGCCCTGACGACGCCGTGGAAATCCTGGGCTGCTACCTCGCGCTCCATGGCCGCCCGGTTCCCAACTCGCTCAAAAAAGGCCTCGGCGCCGCCCTGGGCCGCTTCGACGAGCATCAACTCGCCAAATACCGCCGCGAGCACGGCGTCTTCAAACTCGTCGATGCCGTCAACCTCCTCCACCCGAAAGCCACGCCCGCGCTCTCCCGGCTCGTCCGCGGCGGACTGGCGCCCGCGCAGACATGGGAAACCACGCTCACCCGGGCCGCCGCGGATGCCGCCGCCGCCACCACCATCGCCACGCACGCCGCCACCGCCGGTGTGGATGCCACCTCCGCCACCGTTGCCGCCGCCAAGTCGCAAGCCTGGGCGGCGCTCGTGCGCGACCGCAAGCTCGGCTACCTCGCCCTGCTGCGCAACATCCGCAACATCCTGACGCATGCGCCGGAGGCCGTCGAAGAACTGTGCGGCCAGCTCGCCGACGAACGCGCCGTGCGCCGCTCGCTGGTCTTCCCGTTCCAGTTTCTCCCGGCGGCGGAGGCCCTGAAACACGGCAACCTGCCGGGCGCCGGGCGGGCGATGGACGCGCTCAACCAGGCCGTCGATCACTCGCTCGCAAACGTGCCCCGGTTTGAAGGCGCCACGCTGGTCGCGCTCGACACGTCGGGCTCGATGTGCGGCCGCCCGCTGGCGATCGGCTCGCTGTTTGCCGCCGTGCTGGTGAAGGCCTCCGGCGCGGACCTGATGGTTTTCAACCACGAGGCCCGCTACCTCACGCCGAACCGCCGCGACACCACCCTCACGCTGGCGCGCGACATCGCGTCCGCCTCGGGCGGCACGGACTTCAACGCGATCTTCGAGTGCGCGAACCGCGCCTACGACCGCATCATCATCCTCTCCGACATGCAGAGCTGGCTCGGCGGCGGCGCGCCGGTGCGGGCGTTTGCGGACTACCGGCGGCGCCACGAAGCCGCGCCCCGGGTTTACAGCTTCGACCTGAAGGGCGACGGCACGCTCCAGTTCCCGCAGGAGCGCGTCTGCTGCCTCGCCGGCTGGAGCGACCGCATGTTCGGCATCATGCAAAAACTCGACCACGACCCCGAGGCGCTCATCCGCGAAGTCGAGTCCATCCCGCTGCCGGGCTGACCGCCGCATTCCCGCCAGCGTTGAATCGCGCCCCTTGATTTCCAAGGGGCGCGCGCCGTCTTGCTCCAGACAGGACGCCGCCCGCCGGCGCATGAGTGCCGGAATACAAACCCGGGCGGATAGTCAGGAATGCTGCGATATATATTCCGATGTTATTTGTTCTTCCAATATTTTCTCAAATAATGCGCGGCGGCCTTTGGTTCGCGCTGGCGTGTGAACACTCCTTTTTTGTTTCCGCCGAATCGCGTGATTCCTTGCTTCGTCTGGAAATCGGCGAAGCACCATGGATGTCCGCCGATGATGAACGGATACTGGTCGAAAACGCGGTGGTAGGCGTCGAGAAAATCGACCTGGAATTCCTCGCTGAACATGCGCGACGGCAGCGCGTGATAACCGGCGATGGTGTCGGCGCCGTATTCCGTGATCAGAAGAGGCTTGGCCCATCCGCGCCGCCATGCCTCGATTTCATTTTTTAATTTCAGCTCGATGACTTCCAGGCTGGCCGTGTCCATATACCAGCCGAAGTAGCGGTTGAAACTTATCACATCCACGAGGCCGGCAACCTTGGTGAACCACGGAAAATTATATTCCACGATGGTCAAGGGACGGGTCGGGTCGAGCTCGCGTGCAAGTCCGGCCACGTTTTTGAACTGCTCATAGCCGGCGTCCTCATGCGTGGCGGTTTCGTTGCCGAGGCTCCACATGACCACGCAGGCATGGTTTTTGTCGCGGGCGATCATTTCGCGAACGCAATCCGCATGATGCGCACGGAGCCCGTCGCCCGCACGCCCGGGAACAAAGACCGATTTTACCGGCAGGTCCTCGTCATTGAAAAAATACAAACCCACGGCGGGCACTTCGTCGATGACGGCAATGCCTTCACGGTCGGCCATGCGCATGATTTCCTCCGCATACGGATAGTGCGAGGTTCGGAAGGAATTCGCATTGATCCATTTCAACAGGTAAAAATCCCGCTGGTTTATGACCTCGTCGAGCCCCTTGCCGCGAACGTCGGAATCCTCGTGTTTTCCAAATCCCTTGAAGTAAAACGGCTTTCCGTTGATGAGGAATTGCGAGTCGGTGACCCCGACCGTGCGGATGCCTGTCGGCAGATGATACACATCCACGGGCGCGCCGTTTTCCGCGAACGTTTCGACCTTGAGATTATACAAATACGGCGCGCCGGGGGCCCAGAGTCTCGGGTTTGCGATTTTTAACACAACGTCGTTTCCGCCCGCGCTTGCGCAGGTGACGCCTTCGGTGTCGATGAGGGAAATCCGGCAGCGTTCAGAGCCTTGGGTCACGCGCACGCGCACATGCGCGCCTCCGGCGGCGTCGAGTTCGTGACGCACGGTGATGTCTTCGATGCCGCCGTGCGGCGTGACGACGAGGCGCACGGGCCGGTGGATGCCGCTGTAATTGTAGAAATCGTGATAGGAAAGCTGCGCTTTATAACCTTCGGGATACGGCGGTTTGCCCGTTTGGGCGACAACTTCGCCGGGCGGCAGCGTTGTCCAATCGAGTATATTATCGACACGGACAACGATGACATTGTCCGCCCCGAAGTTGAGCGCGGTGTGCGCTTCGCCTTCGAACGGCAGGAATCCGCCTTTGTGCCGGCAGATTTCGCGTCCGTTAATCCAGACGATTGCACGGTGCGCGGCGGCTCCGACGCGAAGGGCGACCCGGCGCCCGCGCCAGCCGGCCGGCGCGAAAAAGGCGCGCCGATACCAGACCGGGCCGATATGATCCCGCACGCGCGCCTCGGTGGTGATGTCGTTGTAACTCGCCGGCACGGGCATCGGAAGTATTTCGCCGGGGAGGCGCGGCTGTTCGAACCAGCGCTCTTTGAGGCCGGCGTCGTCCGGGTCGAGCTGGAACTCCCAGATGCCGGAGAGTTCTTTGACTTCACGTGTTTCGGAATCGATTGGATATAGCATGGTTTGATTGCGGTCGCTTTGCGGCTGGCGGCGGGGCGCAAGCGCGGTTCGTTTACTTAACTGATGTTACGCGGTCGGCAGATTTTGGTAGGGCGGTCTCGCCGAGACC
>JAITDF010000459.1 GCA_031282705.1 Opitutaceae bacterium
CTTTGGGTGCGTAGGGCGAGCGTCCCGCTTGCCAGACGGCGCGCAAAGCGCGCCGCCCAAAGTGGCGGGAGCATCCTGCTCCCGTCAGGCAAGCGGGACGCTTGCCCTACTTGGTTCTCCGCGCCTCCGCGTGCAACATGACTTTTTCAAACTGCCCAGCCATTTACAGGCAGCGCCTCTGAAACAGCACCTCTGAAAAATCCATGACCACAACCACAACCTCATATCTCGGCAGGCTCGGCCTGCGCGCCTCAAATTATGACAAGACCCCCGCGGTCGCCGTCCCCGCCGCGCACGCGGACGAATGCTGGTGCGGCTGGGACGCCATCGCCACCCGCATCCGCGCGGCAGCGGATGCCGCCGCCGCACCCGGCGGCACCGCCGCACCCGCCGCCGCCGGCGAAGATGCCGCCATCGCCGCGTCCGCCGCCGCCGCCACACCCGCCGCCGCCGCCACCGCGCCCGCCACGCCCATGGTGGTGGCGGTGGAGTGTTATCCCGGCGTGCACGACGCCGCGGTGCGCGACGCATTGGCCGCGCGACTGGCGCCGGCGCTCGTGATCAACACCGCCGATGCGATGAAACCCCCCGCCGAAATCGACGCGCTCGTGGCGCCGTTCCTCGGCGGCGACGACCCCGTGTTCGGACGCCTCTGCACGTCGCTTGAGATGGCCGACTTTTTCGACGCCGAAAAAACGGCGGCGATACGCGCGCGCATCGCTGCCGCCACCACCTCCTCCACCATCGCCGCCGCGCCCGCCGCCGCCGGCCTCGTGCTCGTGGCCGGCCCCGGCGCGTCGCTGCTCGCGCCGGCGGCGCGCCGCGTGCTCGTTTACGCCGACATGCCGCGCTGGGAAGGACAGCTCCGCCAGCGGCGCGGCGAAGTTGACAACCTCGGCGCGCGCAACCGCGGCCTGATAAAACCCTCGCTCCAATACAAACGCTCCTTCTTCATCGACTGGCGCGTGGCCGACCGCCTGAAGCGCGACACGATGGACGCCTGGGACTTCCTCCTCGACACCACCGCGCCCGCCCCGCCGAAGCTGATCAGCGGCGCCGCGCACCTCGCCGCGCTCCGCCACGCCACCACGCGACCGTTCCGCGTGGTGCCGTTTTTCGATCCCGGCCCTTGGGGCGGACAATGGATGCGCGAAGTATGCGACCTGCCGGACGGCCCGAAAAACTACGCATGGTGCTTCGACTGCGTGCCGGAGGAAAACTCCCTGCTGCTCGAATTCGCCGGCACCAACGCCGGCGGCAATGGCACCGCCACCGCCGCCACCGCCGCCGCCGCCGCCACCCCTGCCGCCGCCGACGACGCCACCACAGCAGCGCCCGCCACTGCCGCCACCGCTACCACTACTGGTGCTGCCACCGGCGGCACTGCCAGGGAGTCCCGAAGGGACGGCAAGCCCTTAGCCGTGGGTGACGAACGCAGTGAGGAACCCACGGTCCCCCCACGCAAAAACCAAAGCCCCGAAGGGGCGGCAGCGCATAACGCCACCGCCACCGCCGCCACCGCCGCCGCGCGCGTGGAAATCCCCGCGATGAACCTCGTGCTTTCGCAGCCGCGCCCGCTGCTCGGCGAGGCGGTTTACGGGCGCTTCGGACGGGAGTTTCCCATCCGTTTCGATTTTCTCGACACCATGCGCGGCGGCAACCTGAGCTTCCAGGTGCATCCGCTCTCCGAATACGCGCGCGAGCAATTCGGCATCCCCTTCACGCAGGACGAAAGCTACTACATCCTCGACGCGGAGTCCGGCGCGGTCGTTTACCTCGGGCGCCGGGACGGCGCGAACCCGGACGCGCTGCTCGCCGCGCTGGAGGCGGCGCAGGCCGGCGGCGCGCCGTTTGACGACGGGAAATTCGCGGCCCGGTTCCCGGCGAAAAAGCACGACCACTTCCTGATTCCGGCCGGCACGCTGCACTGCTCCGGCGCCGGCGCCATGGTGCTCGAAATCAGCGCCACGCCGTATATCTTCACCTTCAAGCTCTGGGACTGGGGCCGGCTCGGGCTCGACGGGCTGCCGCGCCCGGTCAACATCGGGCGCGGGAGGCGCGTCATCCAGTGGCGCCGCGACGAAACCCACGCGCGGGAGCACCTCGTCAACCAGGTGCGCGAGGTCGCGCGCGGCGAGGGCTGGGTGGAGGAGCGCACCGGGTTGCACGAGGCGGAGTTCATCGAGACGCGCCGCCACTGGTTCAGCGCGCCGGTGCCGCACCGCACCGGCGGCGGCGTGAACGTGCTCAACCTCGTCGAGGGCGCGGAGGCGGTCGTGGAAAGCCCGTCGGGCGCGTTCGCCCCGTTCACGGTGCATTACGCGGAGACGTTCATCGTGCCCGCCGCCGTCGGCGATTACACCATCCGCCCCGCGACGCCGGGCGCGCGCTGCGCGACCATGAAAGCCTTCGTCCGCACCCGCGCGTGAGAAAATCGCCAGACCAAAAACAACGCCGCCCCGGCCTTATCTATCTTTCTCTTTATTCTTCTGATGTTACGCGGGAGAGGTTTTTTGGTAGGGCGGTCGCGCCGAGACCCCCCCGAGCACCACGAGGCAAACGACGGCGGTCTCGGCGAGACC
>JAITDF010000467.1 GCA_031282705.1 Opitutaceae bacterium
CCGGGAGCCACGAGTGACGAACGCGGCGGTCTCGGCGAGACCGCCCTGCCAAAAAACCTCTCCTGCGTAACATCAGTCATTTAACATTCCGGTCCGCCGCCATTTTTTCCGTTTTTCCCCCGAAAATCTCCTTCAATGTCAGGCGGTGAATTTCCTCGCGGCCTTTTTCGCCGGGGTTGCGGCGCATTTTTATATAAACCGACGGCTCCCCTTCTTTTGGCAGGCGCGCAATCACCACCGCCATCGTTTGCGAGGCGCCGGCGGAGAGGCCGTCGCGCCAGATGCTGTTGTTTGCCCCGGCGGCACGGTCCTCGCTGTGGCGGATGAAGTCGTCGAGGGAATGTTCCTTTTTGCCTTTCAGCAAATGCCGTATGCGCGCGAGGCGGATTTGCGAACTTTCGCCCGGCGCGGACATGTTGGCCCATTGCATGTCATCGAACACGTAGTGGTTTGTGTGGCAAAGCGTCCCGTCCGCCGTTTCCTTTATTGAAAACACGCCTTCCGGCCCGACTTCGACGCAGATGATTTTGTTTCTGTCGGCCATTATTATGTTTTGGGCGTTGCTTTTCCCGAATATTTTTTTGTTTTCCAGAACCTCGTCCACAGTGGCGTATTCCGGCAAAACGGCCTTGAATACGCTGATGTTTCCCGGTCTTGAGCGTTTTGATTTTGGAACAGGACCCGCGGTTGAGGTGGCAATCACCAGTCCTTTTTCATTCATGCCCCATCGGGCGGAATAATTTCCCGTGTCGCCCCGGCCGCGCGCAGCCAGTATATAATAATCGTAACGGCCCGCGTTTGTGACGAGCTGGAGAGCCTGAGCAGCCGGCGCCTCGTCGCGGTTTTTTGCAATGAGCGTGCCGCCGCCTTCCACCCATCCGGCGCCGGCGCCGGCAAACAAGGTGCAGGCGCGGGCGGGGGAAACCGGGCCCGCGGACAGCATGAAACCGGCGAGCAGCACAAAGGGCGCGCCGGCGGATTTCCAGATGGCTTTCATGCGGTGCTTTTCTTCCCGCGGACCTTATTTCGCCCCTTCGCCGGCGGCGGCGGCGTGGAGCGCGGCGCCGGCGATGCCGGCTTCGTTGAGAAACTCGGCGGGGACGACGGGGGCGCGCGTTTTCAGGTATTTGAAGAATTTCTCGTGCCGCGCGCTCACGCCGCCGCCGATGATGATGCAGGCGGGGGCGACGAGTTTTTCGAGCGTGCGGATGTAGTCGCCGAGGCGGCGGCCCCACTCGCTCCACGACAGGTCCTGGAGTTTGCGCGCGGCGGCGGCGACGTCTTTTTCGATGGAGTGGCCGCCGGAGGGGAGGTGGCCGAACTCGGTGTTGGGAAAGAGTTGTCCGTTGAAAAACATCGCCGAGCCGACGCCGGTGCCGAGCGTGAGCACGAGCACGGAGTCCTTGCGCCCGCGGCCGGCGCCGAAGCGCATCTCGGCGATGCCGGCGGCGTCGGCGTCGTTGATCACGCGGACGGTGGCGCGGGTCGCGGCGGCCCCGGCGATGAGCGCGGCGAGGTCGCAGCCGATGAAGCGTTTGCTGAGGTTGGCCGAGGTGGCGATGGTGGAGCCGTGGATCACGCCGGGGAAGCCCGCGCCGATGGGGCCGCGCCAGCGGAAATGCCGCGTGATTTCGGCGACCGCGGCGGCGAGTTGCGCGGGCGTGAGCTTGCCTTTGGCCTCGATGCGGAGGCGTTCGGCGAGGAGTTTTCCTGTCTTGGTGTCAACCGGGGCGCCTTTGACGGCGGAGCCTCCGATGTCGATGCCGAGAGTGTTCATGGTGGGTGCGGGTTGGAAGTGCCGGCGTGGCGTGTTGGAGCAGGCGAGCTTGGCGGAGCCGGTTTTGCTGGCAAGCCCAAGAACGGGGGGCGAGAGGGAGGGGGCAGGGTGAAGCAGGGTGAGGCGAGGTGAAACGGGCTTCCAACAAACTTGGAAACCGGCGGGGCGGCAAAGCCGGGAAAATAATTTACAATTTAGGTTTGCAAATGCGCACGACACACCCTACCGCTTGAATCCATGCGCATAAACAAGCTTTGGCTGACTGCATTGTTTTTTGGAACCCCGCTGTTGACGGCGCCAGCGACGACCCACACGTGGACCGGGGCGGCCGGAAACGGATTTTATCACGACGGGCGCAATTGGGAGGGGAATCTGGCGCCGGTGAGCTCGCCGGACACGGTCATCGTTTACGGCGGGGCGGGCGCGGGGGAAATCCTGCTGCCTCCGGGAGAGGCAACGGTGGGCGCCCTTTTGTTCACGCACGCCTCGGGCACCTATGCGTTCCGGTGCATGACGGAGGGGGCGGCCATTGTCAATGTGGCCGGAAATCCCGGCAGCGCCGGCATCAAAATATCAACCGGCGGCAGCGTGGTGTTCGGGGAGTCGGTCGAGCTTGATTTTCAAAACAGGCAGTCCGTCGAGGTCGCCGAGGGCGGGGCGCTGGTTGCGCGCGGTGCCATGCGGGGCGTGGAGCGCGGCGGCGTGCTGTCCGGGGCCGGCGCGGGGGCGCGATCCGACCTGGCCGTCCGCGCGGGCCACACGGAAAGATTCTCCAGCAGCTTCAATGAGTTTCTCGACCGCATCGGGGCCATAGCCGACCCGAATGCCGTCGCGGGCATGGATGCCGCCGGTGCCGCGGGCCGGCGGGGCATGACTGAAAACGGCGGCCCGTCCGCGGGCTCCGGCTCCACCCGCACGAGGCTCCATCATACCGGGACCGGCGGTGATGCCGCGACCGGCGGCGTCATCACTCCGTCCGGCGGCGGGGGGCCGGCCGGCCCGTCTTATTTGACGGCGGTTCATGGAGGAGTGCCGGCGGTGATTCCCTTTGCCGGGGGCGTCCGGGCGTCCGCCGTCCATGCCGGGCAGGCCGGCCTGCATGAGGCCGGCGGCGGAATGGGTTATGCAACCAGTCCCCGGAATGACTACACGGGCGGCAGCTTCGTCCTGGGCGGCGCATCGCCCGCCGACGGGAGCGGCGGCGCGGCGGCGGTCCTGGACGGGGGCGCGCTTCAGCCCGTGGAGGCCGGGGCCGGCCTGGACAGCCGCATCGCATTCATGCGCGGCGCGGCGCTTTCCGGCTGGGGCATGCATGCCTTGCCGGCCAGCCTCGGCGCCGGCGAGTCCCTGTCGCCCGGCGGTTCCGGCGCGGCGGACACGCTTGATTTCACCGAGGGGCTCACCCTCGAAGCCGGCAGCCTCATAAACCTCGATTTGCGCAGCGCCACGTTGTTCGACCGGCTTTGCGTGTGGCAGGGATTCCAGATTGTGGGCAGCGTCAATGATCCCATCATAATCAAGCTATACTCGCTTGACGCTTCGGGACAGCCGGGCCTCTATGCCGGTTTTGATCCGACGCAGGGCTACGCGTGGCGTTTTGCCTATGCAAACGACGGGGCGTTTCAAATCACGGGTTTTAATCCGGACTTTTTCCTGATTGATGACACCGAGTTCTCCAGCTTGACCCCCACCAATGGCGGCGTTTTCGGCATCGAAATGGGTGCCGACGGCAGCAGCATCGGCATCACCTTCACCCCCGTCCCCGAGCCCGGCACTTATGCGCTGATGGGGCTTGGCATCGCGATGCTGGCGGCGTTTGAGGTTCGCCGGCGAAAAAAAAGCCGCGCCGTTTCAGGGACGGACGGCGATGGGAGCGACAGGAAGTGATGCCACTCCCCTCAAAAGGCGGGTGCAACCCAGAGTGATGCCCCCCTCACTCTCTTTCTTCCTTCCTCTTTATCTTTCTCTTTCCTCTTTCTCCTGTCAGGCTTCCCGCTTCGCTCGGAACCCCCTGCCCGTTCCTGACGAAAGGGAAAGAGGAGAGATGAATGAGAGGGGGGCATCACTCTGGGTTGCACCCAACGGCGATGGGGCGGCGAATTGATTGAGATTGCCCCTGGGAAATTGCCCGCGGGAAGCACGCGCGGCGGAGGAGGCGGTGCCGGCGGGCGGCGGCGCTGGCGGAGAAGCGTCAGAGCGGCACGATTTGCCAGTGGATGGAGCGATCGGCGCCGATGGCGAGCCAGG
>JAITDF010000581.1 GCA_031282705.1 Opitutaceae bacterium
CTTCCTCGTAACATCAGTTACAAATTGATGTTACGCGAAGGTGTCCGTTTTCGTCCATCGTCCATCGTTCCTTTTTCTCTTTCCTCTTTCGCAAGGCCCACACCTGACGAACGATGGACGATGGACGATAAACGATGGACGAAAACGGACGCTTCCGCGTAACATCAGTTACACCTTCCACCTTCCGCCCTCCGCCTTTCCAAACAATGGATTTTCTCAAACTCACCGGCAAAACCATCCTCGTCTTCGGCGTGGCCAACCGCAAAAGCGTCGCCTGGCACATCGCCCGCACGCTGGAGGAGCAGGGCGTGCGCGTGCTTTACAGCGTGCGCTCCGAGGCGCGCCGGCAATCCCTCGCCGCGCTCCTCGCCGGCAAACCCGTTTACGTGTGCGACGTCGGGCAGGAGGGGGCCGCCGGCCGGCTCGCCGCCGCCATCGCCGCCGACGGGCTCGCCCCGCTGCACGGCATCGCGCACTCCATCGCGTTTGCCAATTACGCCGGCGGCCCCCGCCCGTTTCACGAGACCAGCCGCGCCGATTTCCTCCAGGCCGCCGCCGTCTCCGCCTTCTCGCTCGTCGAAATCGCGCGCGCCTTCAAGCCCCTGCTCGCGCCCGCCGCCTCCGTCGTCACCATCGGCATCTCCTCGCTCCTCGTCACGCCCGGCAACTACGGCTGCATGGGCCCGGTCAAGGCCGCCCTCGAATCCGCCGCGCGCTTCCTCGCGAAATCCTTTTCCGCCGACCCCGATCCCGCCGCCCGCGGCGTGCGCTTCAACGTCGTCGGCGCCGGCCCGCTCAAGACCAGCGCCTCCGCCGGCATCCCCGGCTACATCGAAAGCTACCTCTACGCCGAGAAACTCACCTTCCGCAAACGCGCCCTCGCCACGCAGGAAGTCGCCGACGCCGCCGTCTGGCTGCTGAGCGAACGCAGCTCCGGCATGAACGGCGCCACGCTGACCATCGACGCCGGCCTCGGCTGCAACTATTTCGACGAGGAAATCATCCGCCTCGCGATGAGGCCCGAGAGGGACAAGTGACAGGTGGCGGGTGGCAGGCGGCAGGTGACAAGCGGCAGGTGACAAGAGACAAAAACAAGCGGCATGAAACCAGAGACCGGGTGAAAAAGGGGGAATGACGCCGGCGGGGGAGGTTCCAAAAACGTGCTACTCTTGCGCGCGGGGGGCGTTGAGCGCCTGCCGGACTTTCCGGGCGAGGATGTCGCGCGTGAAGGGTTTGGCCATGAAATGGGCGTCGTCGAGCTGCGCGGGCGAATCGACATGGCCGGACATGAACAGGGCGGGCAGGGCGGGGTGGATTTTGCCAATGTGCCGGCCGAGTTTGCGGCCGTCCATGTCGGATATGAAAATGTCACTGATGAGCAGGTCGGGCGCATCGGCGCCTTTCTTTTTCGCGATGTAGGCGAGGATCGCCTTGGCGGTCGCAAAGGCGCGCACGCGGTAGCCGAGGGACTTCAGGATGGCGCTGGTGATTTCGCGGATGTCGTCATCGTCTTCCACCAGGTAGATGAGTTCGCCGCCGTCCGCGGCGGGGTCGTTGCCGGCGGCGTCGGGGTCGGGCGGCGGCGCGGGCCGGGCGTCCGGCATCTCCGGCGCGGCGGCGCGGCCGCCCGCCGGGTCGGCCGCGGCGGGGTCGCCGGGGAGCAGGACTTGAAAGGTGGAGCCGCGGCCGGGGGCGGTTTCGAGGAGGAGTTCGCCGTGGAAGTGGCGGATGACGTTGAGGCAGACGGGGAGGCCGAGTCCGGTGCCGCTTCCGGGGGGTTTGGTGGTGAAGAAGGGGTCGAAGATTTTCGCCTTCACTTCGTCGGTCATGCCGGTGCCGGTGTCCTGCACGCTGAGCACGGCGTGGGCGCCGGGGCGCAGGGAGGGGATTTCGCCGGGGGCGAGTTCGCGGATGGCGGTGCGGATGGTGAGGGTGCCGCCGGCGGGCATGGCGTCGCGCGCGTTGATGGCGAAGTTGATGAGGACTTGTTCGAGCTGGTTGCGGTCGGCCACGAGGGTGACGGGCCGCGGGTGGAGCTTGAGTTCGCAGCGGATGCCGGGGGGGAGGAAGGAGGCGATGAGGTCGTGGAGGTCCGTGACGAGGGTGTTGAGGTCGATGGGGCCGGGGGCGGGCGGGTGTTTGCGGGCGAAGGCGAGGAGGCGGCGCACGAGGTTGGTGGCGCGCGAGGTGGTTTTGAGCAGGCCGTCGATGGGGGCGAGGATGCCGGTGGAGGAGTCGGGCAGCTTGTCTTTCAGGAGTTCGCCGTAGCCGCGGATGGCGGTGAGCAGGTTGTTGAAGTCGTGGGCCACGCCGCTGGCGATGAGGCCGGCGATTTCGAGTTTTTGCGACTGGAGAAGTTTTTGCTCGCTTTCGGCCAGCGCCGCCTCGACGTGTTCGCGATGGTGGACGGTGCTGAGGACATTGGCGATGCCTTGGATGAAATCGACCGCCTCGTTGCTGAACACGCGGGGGGAGCGGCTGAACGCCACGACGAAGGCGTGGATGCGCGGCGGCGCGCCGACCGGGCTCGCGATGCCGGAGCGCATGTCCAGCGAGGCAAGCGCGGCGGCGGCGGGGAAATTCTCCGGGTCGTCGGAGAGCCGGATGGCCTGGCGGCGCGCGAGCATGGCGCCGGTGGCGCGGCCAAAATCACCGGGCGGGATGCCGGACTCGCGGCCCGCGCAATACCGGAGGAGCAGCCTCTGGTCGCCGGGGTTGAGCATGAAGACGCAGCTGCCATCGACATGGAGCGTGTCGAGGATGAGTTTGACGGCGCGCCGGGCCAGCTCGTCGAAAGAGTGGAGCGCGAGCGCGAAGTGGTTGAAGGAGGCGAGGACGGATTGCTTGAGGGCGCGGCGGGTGATCAGCGCCTCGATTTCGTGCTGCTCGGTGACGTCGAGGCAGGAGCCGACGAAGCCGGAGAACTCCCCCTGCGCATCGACACAGGGCGTGGCGTGGTCAACGAAGCGGCGGTAAACGCCGTCGTGGCGGCGCAGGCGGAATTCGGAGCGGAAGGCGGTGCGCCCGACGTAGTGCGCCTGGAAGCGGCGGACGGCGGCCTCGCGGTCGTCGGGGTGGAGGTTTTCAAAGCAGCCGTGCCCGATTTCCCGGTCGAGGCCGCGGCCGGTGAATTCGAGCCAGCGGTTGCTGAAATAAAAAAAGCGGCAGGAGGCGTCGGCCATCCAGATGAGCACGGGCGCGGAGTCGGCGATGCGGCGGAAGCGCGTCTCGCTTTCGAGCAGGGCGCGCTCGGCTTGTCTGCGCTCGGTGAGGTCAAGGCCGTGAATGTAAACCACGTGGGCGAGGCCGGGGAACACGAGCGCGCGCCAAAGCAGATGACGCGGTTCTTCGTGTCCGTCCTTGGGGATGAAGCGGCATTCGCACGCTGGCAGCACCGGGGCGGGGGCGGCGGCGGGGGCGGCGGTGTTGGCGGCGGGCGCGGCGTTGGCGACTGTGGCGGTGTCGGTGTCGTCGGCGTCGTCGGCGGCGGGAGCGTCGGCGTCGGCGTCGGCGGGGGTGCCGGAGTGGAGGACTTCCCGCCACCATTTGTCGAAAATCGCCATGTCGCCGGGATGCACGAGGGAGCGCAGGG
>JAITDF010000594.1 GCA_031282705.1 Opitutaceae bacterium
GAGACCGCCGGGAGCACCACGAGGCAAACGACGGCGGTCTCGGCGAGACCGCCCTGCCAAAATCTGCCGACTGCGTAACATCAGCCAGTTGGGTTCATTGGGAGACAGGCGGGCCGCTCATCGGGCCAGGCTGTCCTTCACGTCCGTCAGCCATTCGAGGTTGAAGCGCGCGACCGATACGTATTTGTCGGCGTTTTCATACAGGCAGAGGATCGTGCCGTCCGGGAGCATGGCCAGGTCGGAGTAGGAACTGTGCGCCGGCTCGATCACCTTGGAGGCGGGCCACGACCGGCCTTCGTCGTAGCTTAGTTTCACCGTCAGGTTCATCCGCGCACGGCCGCTGCCCGAGCGGTTCGGGCGCAGGTTGACGCGGCTGTCGGGGTTGCAAAAGAGGATGCGGCTTTTGTCCGGGGTGCCGGAGATGCGCAGCGCGCTGCCGAAGCAGATCGGCGAATACAATTCCTTGTTCAGCTCCGGCCTTGTCCAGCCCGTCGCGCCGTCCGGGCTGCGGGAGACGGCCTTGGCGTAGGCGCCGGGCTCGACGTTGCGTATGACAAACATCACGCCGCCGTCATCCGCCGGGACCGCGACGGTCTCGTTCATGTTTTTCAGCGTGTCGGGCAGGATTTCGCCGCAATGCCAGGTTTTGCCGTGGTCGTCGCTGTATATTGACGCTGTGACCGAGGGCTGGTGCGCGCGCCCGCGCCCCGAGGCGAGCGGCTTGCCGGCGGCCAGCCAGACCGGGACCAGGAGCCGGCCGTTTTTCAACTGGATGCCGTGGCCGGGGCCGGGGGCGATCACCGTCCAGTCGTATTTTTCCTTGAACGCGCCGAGTTGCGGCGTGATTTCCACGGCGCGCGAAAAGGTTTTTCCGCCGTCGGCGCTTTGCATGTGATAAACGCGCGCGTAATCGACTTGATGCAGGAAATGCACCTCCTTCGTGTCGCGGTCCCAGAGCAGCACGGGGTTGTCCGCCACGTCCGCCCCCGCGTCGGCCAGCACCTTGACCGGCCCCCAGGTTTTCCCGCCGTCGCCGCTGCGGCGCATGATCATGTCGATGTCGGCCCAGTCCGACACGCGGCTGCGCCCGGCCGCCACGGCGAGCACGGTGTTGTCCGGCAGGGCCAGAATGCAGGGGATGCGGATGGAGGGGTATTCGCCCCCCGCCTCGAACAGGATTTGTTTTTCGATAAACGGATATCCGGCGCCGTGAAGCACCGGGCGGATGAGCGGGAACAGCAGCAGGACATATAATAACAGGATTTGTTTTTTCATGGGTGTTTTTGTTGTTTGGTTTTGTTGTTTGGTTTTTGCCGCGGGTTGATTTTGCCGCGCGGCATGAAGTATATAAACGCCTCCATTCAATCCGAAAAACGCGGTTTAATAACTGATGTTACGCGGCGGCCAGTTTTGGTAGGGCGGTCTCGCCGAGACCGCCGCGTGCGGGCGCCGATGCAAACGGCGGTCTCGGCGAGACCGCCCTACCAAAATCTGCCGACTGCGTAACATCAGTTAATAAAACAGGCGGTTTGCATGCTCAGCGGTCGAGGATGTCGGCAAGCGGGATTTTTTGGAAAACCATGTCGGCGCCGGCGGCCTCGTAGAGGATGCCGATGGTGTTTTCGTCAACCGATGTCATGCAGGAGTAGCCGCCGCGAAGTCCCTCGCCGAGCATGAGCCAGTGGCGTTCGGGCCAGGTTGCGCCGTTGTCGAAACTGGCCTTGATGGTCATTTTTTCGCGTTTGTCCCTGGAGTGCGGGTTGGAGAAGAGCAGGACGCTTTTTTTCGCGCCGCCGGCGACGGCGCGGTCGTGGCGGAGGAGCGAGCCCATGCAGCCGGGGTCAATGAGCGCGCGGCGCGAAGTGGGGTGCTCCTCCCAGGTTTTGCCGAGGTCGCGCGTGACCACGACCGCGCGCGCGCCGCGGCGGCGGGCGTTGAGCATGATGGCGCCGTCGTCGAGCTGCGCGACCTGGTTTTCGCCGGCGGCGAAGCCGGGCGCGCCGATGGCCCAGGCGGCGCCGTCGCGGCTCCAGATGATGGTGGCGAAGGCGCGGCCGTTGGCGTCGCGCCCCTCGACGGGCATGACGAGCGTGCCGTCGCGCAGGGTGATGCCGCGGCCCGGCGCCGGCGCGAGGAGCCACCATTTTTCGTTTTTGAGGGCGCGGGTGAGGTTGCCGGGGCGCGACCATGTTTTGCCGTCGTCAACGCTTTTTGCCATGATGAATTGCGAGGTTTGTTTTACGTCGAGGCCGGGCTGGGAGCCGTTCTCGCGCCACTGGTGGTTCCAGTGGGTCGAGGAAACGGTCAGGCCCTCGATCCAGCGCCCGTCGTCGTCGAGCACG
The DNA here is from genome assembly GCA_031282705.1 of Opitutaceae bacterium. GTDB lineage: Bacteria > Verrucomicrobiota > Verrucomicrobiia > Opitutales > Opitutaceae > Termitidicoccus. Next base: position 2,343 of record JAITDF010000594.1, read on the forward strand.
CCGTGCATCCAGCAGCCGGCTATATAAACATCGCCGGTGCGGTCGTCCGCGAGGATGCAGGCGTCGCTCACGCCGTTGAATTTCTGCGGGAGGCCGCCGTGGCGGCCCATGTCGAGCACGACGCGCATGGGTTCCCAAGTCCGCCCGCCGTCGGTGCTGCGGCTCAGGCCGATGTCGATGTCGCCTTGCAAGTCGCGGTCCTGGTTGCGGCGGGCGTCGTAAGTGGCAAGCAGCGTGCCGCGCTTCGTGGTGACGAGGCCGGGGATGCGGTGGCGCATGACGCGGTCTTCGCCGCCCTGGCGGAGCGCGACGCCGGTGCGCAGGCCGGGCGCGGGCATGGCGGCGCCGGCGACGCGCCGCCCGCTGATCTGCATCCACGCGCACGAGGCGTTGACGCGGTTGAGCAGGCCGGCGCCCGGCTTGAGCCGGACGGAGAGCTTGAAGACGCCCGGGGGATTTTTCACCACCTGCGCGCCCTCGAACACCATCTCCCCGGCGGCGGGCGCGAGGGTGGCGCCGAAGGGGCGCTGTTTTTTGTCGCGCCCCTCGTAATAGACACGGAGCGAGGCGATGTCGTCGAGGCTGGTCGTCCCGTCGAGGTTGACGGCGATTTTCTCGACCGTGCACGACAGCACGTTGTCGAGCCGGATTTCGAGCACGGTGTTGTTTTCCGCCAGAGTCAGCACCGGCTCCTCGCGGCGCGAAAAGCGGGCCTCGACCTCCCGTGCACGGGCAAACGGCGCGGCGGAGAGGAGGAGCAATGACATGAGGGCAAAATTGCGCGTGGACATGGGTTTGGTTTTTTCTGTGTTATATTAATCCGGCCCCGCGCGCTCACCTCACCACGGGAAACTGCGAGATTCTCAGCGTGGTGCAGCCATACGGCACCAGGACGATTTCCTCCCCGGCCGGTTCTTTGCCGGCGCCGGGCTTTCCCCTGGAATAGGGAATCGGGCCGGCCATCTCATTATAAAGCCGCCAGTGGGGAATCTCGCGCGCCCTGGCCTTGATTTGCACCGGCGCGTTTTCAAGATTCCAAAAATAATCCGCCTTCTGCTTCGCGGAATCAATCACGACCTCGAAATGCTCCGCCGTCTTTTTCCTGTCGAAATTGATGATGCCGTAGTTCCACTTGTCGGGCGATGTCACCTCGTAATAGATGTCGCCAAAGCGCGGCGTCTCCTCGGGGGGAAACCGTTTTTCCGTCCATTGCTCCCTCATCCGCAACGCATACACCAGCGGCCCGCGCTCCACCGCGATGGAGTTTTCATGCCACGTGCTGACGGACACCTCCATGGGCAGGCTCAGCTCCGCGACATCGCCGTCTTTCCACGCCCGGCGGATCACGGCGATTTCGCCGGCCCGGGCCGCGCCCGCGGGTTTGCCGTTGACCGTCAGGCCCGCCTTTTTGCACCAGGCAGGAATGCGCAGGCGCAGGGGGAATGTTATTTCATCGCGCGCCCCGTCCTCAATCCGCACGGTAAACCGGATTTTGTCATCCATCGGATAACAGGTGTCCTCGATGATTTTTATACGGCGGTCTCCGCCAACTTTGGCGGAAACCTCCGATGGCGAATATATCAACGCCGCCAACCCGTTGTCGGGCGTGGCATGCCAGAGGTGCTGCGCAAACTTCGGCCAGCCCTGGTGCATGTTCGAGGCGCAGCAGGGATACCCGGTGAGCAGGCCGAAGACGAGGTTGGTCTCGCCGTTGGAAACGTCAAAGTTCCGCACATGCCGCGTCGCCATCACCTGGTTGGCCTGCTGGAAATATTGCTTGTGCATGAAGTCGTCCGAGACCTGCGCGGGCAGGGCGTTGAAGGCGATCCGCTCCAGGTGGTCGGCAAAGGCCGTGTCGCCGGTGATGCCCAGCATCGTCTCCAGCGAATACATCAGCTCCACCGCCGAGCAAAGCTCCGAGCCCTGCGTGGGATTGGCGCCGTGGAGCGCCTCGTCGCCGCCATACATGCCCTGCGCCTGCCCGTTGAACCGGCGGATGTCGGCAAGCCCTTTCTTCACGGCGTCGAGATACTTTTTTTCGGGATGCTGCTGATAATATACAGCCGGCTCCTTGAGCCCCTGGGCGAGGTTGACACAGTGGATGCTTCCGACCCGGGCCAGGGCCTCGCCCTTGAGGAACATGCCCGTGAAATCATGCCCCTGCCGGTGCAGGAGATCGGCCAGCTCCAGCAGAAAACCGTCCCCCGTGATATTATACAGCCAATATACAGCCTGGAGGTTGTCGCACACGCGGTATTCGGCCCAGAACGTCCATTTCCCCAGCGGTTTCTCCGGCAGGGTTTTCAATTGATACTGGAAATATTTTGTCATGAAGCCGGTGACACGCGGGTCGCCGGTCGCCGAATGGTGCTGTTGCAGGATTTTCAGCACCACCATGCGCGGCCACCAGTCGGCGGCGTTTTTCCTTTGCAGGCCGGGCTCCGGCCCGTAGTCCCTGGCCGGCCCGAAAAAGCCGTCCTCCCGCTGGTTGGCCAGCGCCCACTCCACCCAGGGCCGCGCCTTTTCTTTCAGCGCCTCGTCGTCCAATAGATAGGCCAGCGGCAGCAGCCCGTCCACCCAGTAGGGCCCGCGCTCCCACTGGTCGCCGTCGCCCCCGAGCCAGCCGTTGCGCGGCCCCATCACTTGCGGATAAAGCGCGTCCATCCGGCCGGTGGCGCCCGCCTTCTGCCGCCTGAGCATCTCCAGCAGCCAGCCCCTGGCCCTGATGCTTCCCAGCGGCAGCTCCACATACGGTTTCCGCGCGAGCGGGGCGCGGTTGTTGGGATAACCGCCTTCCCCGCCGGGGCAGGCCCCGCCCAGGCAGAGGCTCATCATGCAGGCCAGCAACCAGGGCAAATATTCATGTTTCATGACAGTTTTCCCGCTCCGTCCGGGGCATTCGTGTTGGTTTGTGTTCATTTGGATAGTAGTTCGGTGGCGGGCGGGCCGTCCGCATGGAATTTCCGCGCTTCCGCTTTTAAAATTTTGTTTCCGGGCTTTTCCAATGTTGGCGGGACTTGAAAGGATCACCGGGCAGGGTAATGAAGTGGTTGATAAGATGAGTGGGAGGAAAAATCGGGAGAAATGAAAACGGCGTCCGGTGAAAGGACAAGGTGAATATCATGGTTCCTTTTCCAAACCATGTAAATCCATAATGCATTGTTTACCAATATATTGAAATTTTCCCATTTTCGCCCGCCCCTGATTTTGGGCTTGGGTTTTGGACTTTAAAACCGCCCGCGGATTACACGGATTGGTTTTTAACTGATGTTACGCGGTTCCGTCGTCCCGCAGGTTTCCAAACCTGCTGCGAAACCCACGCCCGGCCGCGAACCCGCACCCAGGCGTGATCTCCAAAGCAGACTTGGTTCCGAGCGGAGCGACAGTGTCTGCCGGTCTGCGTTACGACGCTTCCGCGTAACATCACTGGTGTTACGCAGTCGGCAGATTTTGGTAGGGCGGTCTCGCCGAGACCGCCGTCGTTTGCCTCGTGGTGCTCGCGGCGGTCCCGGCGAGACCGCCCTACCAAAACTGGCCGCCGCGTCCCATCAGTAACATCAGTTGAAAACTGTGATGTCACGGGGGAAAATCTGTTTTTCCAAAGAGCCGGCACGATGCCGTGACAGGCGGAAAGACTTTGGGCATCAGAAACTCGTGTCCAGGGCGATGGTGGTGGCGCGCGGCGCGGCCCATTGGACGCGGACGTTGTAGGAGGCGAGGGCGTTGAACTCATCCGTGGCGTTGCTGACGTTGATGCGGGCGGTCATGCGCACCTTGCCGATCCTGAAACGGTAGGCGGCGCCGAGGTTGATGTTCAGGAAGCTCGGCACCTTGTAGGCAGGTTCCTCGCGAATCTCAGTGGTGTAGGGAATATACTGGGACAGCATGGTGTCGCGCCACTGGACCCCGAAGGTGAACTCCAAGCCCTTCACCGGGCCGGAATTGAACTTGTAGGTGTTCAGGATGGAAACGGCGTGCAGGGGCGTGCGATAATGGCGCTTGGTGAGCGGCTTCCGGGTGTTGATGTCGATCGCGGGCTCCATGTTTATGCAATGCGTGTAGGCATAGCCGCCCAGGAGCTGCCAGCTGCGCGTGGGGTTGGCGTTGAACGTCAGTTCAAATCCCTTGCTGTGCAGGCCGGCGATGGTGGTGGTGCCCCACCTGTCCTGGGGCACACCGTCTTCGTCAATGTAGGAAATCAGCCCGTTTTGCGGCACGTTTTCCTGAAGGATGTCGAAGTAGCTCAGCGTGGCGTGAAACCGGTTTCTATAAACATATTTGACGCCGCCTTCATACTGGGTGCCGGTCATGGATTTGAGCCTCGGCCCCTCGGGATACTCGGTGCGGTAGTTCGGCTGGAAGGAGGCGTTGTTGTTGAAATACAGGGTCCACGCCCTGTTTTCGGTGAGATGCCAGACCCAGCCGAGGCTGTGGGTGAGCGGATGCTCGTAGTAAACGTCGTAACGCTTGTCCGTTATCCTCCGGTCGTTTTCAGCGGTGGAAAACCGGTTGTAAACGAGGCCGCGCCGGTTTTCGATGCGTTTTATATCAACATAACGCAGCCCGAACTGGAGGAACATGCGGTCCTTGAGGAGCGACATGAGGTCGCTGAAATACCACGACCGGTTTTGGGTCGTGATGAGTTCGTTGATATTGACCCTGGGCAGGTTGCTGCCGACGGCCGGGTCCTGCGGGGCTATGATTTCGTAGCCGGCGGCGTTCACGCCCTCCACCACATACGGCTGAAGCCCGCCCGAGGTGTAGGGGACGCGGCCGGGCACATGGGTGAGGATGTTGGCCGCGGCGATGCGAAGGGCGGTGGTGTCCCTGTAATCGTAATCGGACCCCGTGTGGAAGGCCCACGTGTTGGTTTCGCCGTTGTAAACGGGGCGGTTATACAGAGTCTGCAAGCGGAGGGAATCGGTGGTCAGGTCCTCCCAGCCCCAGCCGACGATCACCTTGTGGTTCAGGAAGCCGGTCTTGACATCGTTCAGGGCGAACTCGGCGCGCACGCGGTAGTTGTCATATTTCTGATACCACTGGCGGTAATAGCGGGATATGTAAGGCTGGCCGTCCATGATCGCGAAATACTGGGAGTCGGCCAGGGTCTCGAAGTTGTCGGTCTCCTTGTTTTCCGAGTTATACAGGGCGCGGAAATAAATTTTTTTCGTGAACTCGTGGCGGTATTCGGCGTAAACGATGTTGTTGTTGTAGATGCGCCGGTCGTCGAGTTCGCACATCCAGCGGCGCACATCCACCGGGTAGCGGACGTCGTCGAGGGTGATTTCGAGCGGGTTGTTGTCGTGCAGGGCGAATTCGAGGTTGCTGCCCACGTCGCGCTCGTAGGTGCGGGTGTATTCGGCGATCAGCGTGTCGCGCCGGGTGATGTTCCACAGCAAGGAGGGCGAGATCACCCATTGCCGCTTGGGATAGCCGCGCCAGCCATCGCCGTCACCCCACATGCTGTTGAGGCGGAGGGCCAGTTTCTTTTTTATAATGGGCGCCTGGGTGTCCAGCTGGTATCTGAAGTATCCGCTTTCGGTCAGACTCGACCTCATCCAGGTGGCATACTTGCCCTGGGGTTTTTTTGAGGTGCGGCTGATGGTGCCGCCGAAGGCGCCCTGGCCGTAGAGGACGGCGTTGGGGCCCTTGAGCACCTCGACGCGCTGGGTGTTGACGAGGGTTTGCGAGCCGAAACCGCCCGCCTGTTCGAAGCCGTTCAGATAATTGGCGCCGGCGCCGGGCGCGGCGGCGCCGCCCATGCCGCGCATCGAAAAGGCGTCGCCCTCATTAAAGGCGGTGACGGTGGGGTCATACAGGACGACGTCGGCCACGCTTTCCGCCATGATGTCCTGTATGAACTCCTGATTGAAAACGACAATGTTCTGGGGGATGTCGGCGATGGCGACGTCCATCCGGGTGGCGCTTTCGGCGTTGGTTGAGATGTAGCCGACATCGCGGTCCTCCCTCACGTCGAAGACGCCGAGCTGGATGATTTCGTCATTCTCATTTGGCGCGGAGGCCGGGCCGCTGCCCGCCGTTTGGGCGGGGAGGAACGGCGCGGCGGCGAGCAGGGCAAACGCGGCGGGGAGGCGGGGGATTCTGGTTTTCATATTAAAAAATCAAATTCGGGTTGCGGTGTGAAGGGCTGGCGCGCGGGGGGGGCTCACCAGCTCCAGCGGATGATGGCGTTGAGGTTGTGGCGGATGTGGTCCCTGGCGGATTCGCATTCGTAATCCAGGGTGAAAACGGAGGCGTCGGTCAGGCTGGCGCGCAGGCCGGCGCCGACGGTGATGCGGTCGCGCGAATAAACATCGCTGAGCACCTTGAAATAATCCTCGTAAACATACATGTCGGCGAAAACCACGTTCAGCTCGGTTTGCTCACTGTTGAGGGCGGCGCGCCAGCCGGCGTGGAGGGTGAGCATGGCGGGCTTTTTCCACGCGGTCATAAAGGAATGCGTCAACTGCGCGCCGACGAGGCTTTCGAGGCGGTCCGCCTTGAAATCGTCTATAAATATGGCACCGGGGCCCTTCTCGGCGTGGTCTTTATAGGAATAGCGCATGTAGTGGATGCCGGCGAAGGGCCTGACGCCGCCGTTTTCCCACGTGCGCAGGAGCAGGCCGGCCTCGGCGCTCGCGCCGAACATGGCGGCCTTGTAGCGTCCGGTCACGGCGTCCTCGATGCGGGTGGTGTCCGCCTGGAACGCGCCGCCGAGCACGTCCGCCGACAAGTAGAATTTTCCGAAGCGGGCCGCGCCGTAGGCGCCGATGTGGGGCATGATGGCGTCGGTGGTGGCGTGGTTGTCAGTCTTGAGATCGCTGTAGGAATAGCCGGCGTGGAGGCCGAGCAGGTATTTTTCGAGATAGATTCTATCGAACCCGGTGGCGAAACCGTAGGTGGTGTCCTTGTAGCCGATGCGCGTGGCGTTGTCATCGTAGCGTCCGATGCTGCCGAGTCCCTTGACCCAGAAAGAATTTCCGGTCCCGTCACCGGGCGCAAACTCGGCGAGGGGCATGAGGAAGTGTTCGGTGACGCGCGAATGGACGGCGGAGGCGACGGTGCTCATGGCGTCGAGGCTCACGGCGATGTCCTTGCCGGGGTTGCCGGCGCGGTTCATGTTCATGCAAACGAGGTTGTTGTCCTCGTCGGCATACACGCGGAAGACGGCGTTGTTGGGGCCGGCGTCCACCGTGAGCGTGAAGGGGTCGAGGACGAGGCCGCCCCCGGCATGGATGAGCGTGGTGTAGCCGGAGGTGAGCCGGGAAAGAATCGCCAGCCGGGCGCCCTCCTCGATGGTGACGGCGCCGGAAGTGGCAAGCATGGTAAGGACGCCGGTGACCCGCGGGCGGTCAAAGCCAAGGGTGCCTCCGTCCTGCACGACCACGTTTCCGGCGGTGACGCCCGGCACGGTCAGATGGAGGGCGCCGCCGTCCGCCACGGTGACATCCGAACCGCCGCCGCCAAGCGCCCCGGCATGGGCGGCGACAAGGGTGGCGTATTGCCGGACGCGGACGGAATTCAACGTGTTGTCGCCGGCCAGCGTGACGGGGCCCCGGTTGGGGTCGGAATCATTATTGGGGACGGAGACGGTCAGGGAAACGCCGTTGAGCGAGCCCGCGAGGACGCCGGCCGGGGCTCGGGCGGCCGCCCCGGATTGCGGATTATATACAAGCAAATTAAAGCCCCCGAAATTAATATCATTGCCGACGGTCACGTTCCCGGCGATTCCCACCGGGCTGTCGTCGGCCAGCACGTTGAGCGCCCCGCGCCCCAGCGCCTGGTCGTGATGCAAGGCCAGGCCGCCGGCCGCGAGGTCGGTGGCCTCGTGGTCATTGGCCCCGGCCAGAATCAATGTGCTGTTCCCGGTTTTCACCAGCCTGCCGCCGGAGATGCTCCCGTTAAGGCGGACGTGTCCGTTGACTGTCGAGATCGCCGCCGCGCCCTCGATTGCAATTTTATTATTCATCTCTTCGGCCGTGGAATTATCGCCGGCGCCGGCGCCCCTGACCCGCAGGGTCGTGGCCATGCCCAGCGCGAGAACCCCGCCGGAGGTTCGCAACTGGTCGCCGCGCTGGATTTCGATCACCCCGCCGCGCAGTTCGACGCCGGCGTTGAAATTATTCATCCCGTCGTTGTTGAAGACCAAGGTGCCGGAGCCGGCCTTGATGAGCCGGCCCAGCCCGCCGGTCTGGACGGCGGCCTCGGCCTCGATCGCGGCCTCCCAAGGCGTGGCGGTGATGCCGCCGGCGCCTGTGAACGCGAGCAGGCCGGCGCCCGTCACCTCCATGTTGGACACGGGCAGGCTTCCCTCCAGCGTGATGGCGCCGCCGGCATCGGCGAACTGCACGGTGTCGGCGGCGGAATATTGCCCGATGCCCGCGTTGTTCACCGCCACCCAGTCAAGCTCCGCGTCATTCCATGTCGTTCCGCCGGCCCCCGTCCATTTCATGGCCCGGGCGGTGTCGGTGACGAGGTCCACCACAAGCTCGTCGGTGTAGCTGTCGTCCCGCGCGACCGTCTGGCGCCCGTTGCCGGACACGACCAGACCGTTGACGGCGTAGCGCAGGGAGTCCGCGCCGTTCGCGACGATGGAGTCCTGGATGTTGCCGAGATGATAAGCGCCCGACTTGAAGGCTTGCAGGTTGATGGTGTTGGTGCCGGCGGTGACAAGCGAGCCGGTGACGTTGAGCCTGGCGGCGTGCGTGCCGTCGAAGGCGGCATACGCGATGGTGGCATCGGCCAGGGAAAGGGTGCCGGTGACGGTGAGGCCGGCGGTCCGGCGGTCGCGCAAACCGACCTGGAGGGTGGAGCCGGCGGTGGCGTTCACCGCGCTCGGTCCCGCGTCGGGGGCGGCGGTGTTGCTGGTTGAATACAGCCATGTGGCGAGAGTGCCCGCGCCGCCGAAAATCGCGCCGGAGTCCACGGTGACAACGCCGCCAAACTGCGCCTCGTCGTTGCCCAGCAGCAGGCGTCCGGCGGCCACGGTGGTGAGGCCCCGCCAGTAGGAGTTGTCGGCGTTGAGGATGAGGCCGCCCTCGCCCGACTTCAGGATTTGGGAGCCGGCGTTGTTGGCGGCAAGGGTGTCGTAGGCCCGGCTGGCGGCGTCGGCGGCGCCGATGGTCAGGCTGGCGCCGACGCCGATGTCAAACTCGGTCAGGCTGGCGCCGTTGACGAAAAGGAACCCGCCGCCCCTGGCCAGCGGGGTGAACGCCGGCGCGTTGTCGACCACCTGGGGGTCGTTCATCGTGAGCGCCGGGTCCGGCTGGTTCACGCTGTTGAGGTTGCCCGCAAAATTGCCCGTGTATGAATAGCTGCTGGCGCCGCCGTCCGCCGTTATTTTGAAAAGCACCGTCCCGGACGATTGGTTGCTATATACAACCCCGCCGCGATACCCCGCCCAGTTGTTGGTGAAGGTCACATTGTTAAAAATGGCGGCCGCCCCGCTGGCCGCCACCGAGATCACCCCCGCGTAACTTCTGGCGCGGTTGGAATCGACCGCCGCGCCGGTCAGCGACACGTAGGATGTCGCGGCGTTCATATTGATGGCGCCGGTGTGGTCGCCGGCGGCAAACGTATTATAAATGCCGCCGCCCTCCATGACGAACGTGCCGGAGACGCGCGAGATGCCGGTGTTGCCGAAGCCGCCGTTGTTTTCGAAAATCACATCCTTCAGATAAACGGAAGCCGTGGCTTGCTGCGCATGGATGACACCGCTCACGCCATCGCCGTTGTCATCCGGGTCAACCGCCGGGGTGGTTCCGCCGCGGTTGTTCCTGAAGATGCCGTTGGTGATGTTCAAAGTGGAGCCGGCGCCCATGGTAAAAACGCCGCCGATGCCCAGTGTGCGGATGTTTTCAAAAACCGTCAGCCCGGTCTGGTTCAGCGGCCTGTAAGTCAGCGAATTTCCACTGATCGTCATGAACCCGGGCGCGGAGGTGTGGACCCCGAAGCGGGTGTGGGTGATGGTCACGCCATCGGCGATTTCATACAGATTGCTGCCGATGTTTGTCAGGGACGCGACCCCCTCGCCGAGCAGCACGCGGGTGTCCTCGGTGATCACTTCGGCCCTTGCGGGCGGGAGCAGGCCGGCGATGGCAAGGATGGCGGCGAGGGGCCCGGCAAGCCGGCGGGGCGTCGCGGGGAGGGAGGAGTGTTTCATGGAGATGTTTGGTTTTTGGTTGTTGCGCAAGGGAGGAGGGGGAAATGCGCGGCGGCGGGAAAACATCCGGCCGCCGCGCGGAGCGGCGGGGGCTACCAGGCAAAACGCACGGTGGCGTCGAGGGTGTGGCGGTCGAATTCGCCGCCGAGCTCGAAGTCGTAGCCGAGGGAGAAGTCGGATTTCGCGGTGAGGCCGAAGCGAAGGCCGAGGCCGATGAGGAGGCCGTTGCGGTTGTAGTTGTCCACCGCGATGGCAAAGTTTTCATCCGGCGCCCCGCCGAGGAACCGCCCGGTGGTTTTGACGGGCGAATCCTTGAGGGAGCCGCGCCAGCCGATGCGCCCGTCGATCACGCCGGTTTTTTTCCACGGCAGGGTGACTTCCTGCATGACTTGCAGGCTGACGAGGGTTTCCAGGTAATCGTTGTCGAAGCTGTCGATGAGAACCGAGCCGGGGCCGGTTTCCCTCTGGCCGCGGTAGCGCACGCCGGTGTAATGGAGGGCGGCGGCGGGCCGGATGCTCCCCTTGTCCCAGGAGCCGAGGATGGCGCCGGCCTCGATGCCGGCGCCGTGGACGGATGTCTTGTAGGCACCGATGGCATGGCCGGTCTGCTCGAAGCGGGAGGTGTCGGCATCCATGTCGCCGAACATGAGATCGGCGGCGAGATAGACGGCCCCCAGGCGGAGGGCGCCGTAGGCGCCGCCGAACGGCAGGGTGCCGTCGTTTTCGGAGAGGCGGTCCTCGGTGCGGATCCGGTTGCTCAGGCAGCCGAGATAGGCGCCGGCGAGGAATTGCCCGGAGATTTTCCGGTCGAACCCGGCGACGACGCCATAGGTGTCGTTGGTGTAGCCGGTCTTGCCGGCGTTGCTGTTGACGGTGCCGCGGGCGTAGTCGGAGGGGCCGGTGTTGCCGTCGTAGCTGGCGTAGGAGCCGACGCCCTTGATCCAGACACTGCCGCCGGCGCGGTCCGGGGCGAAGAGAAAGCCCTCGCCGAGGCGGGAATGGATGGCGTTGCCGGCGGCGGTCATGGCGTCGAACAGGGCGGCGATGTCCTTGCCGGGATTGGCGACATAATTCAGCGCGCCGAAGCTCACCGCGCCGGCATCGGGGTCGATCTTGAAATAGGCGACGTCGAGGCCGACGTTGGGGCCGGGCTCGAAGGTGATGTTTTGCCCGACGGAAAGGGTGCCGGTGGCCTGGAGGAGAAGGTAGTTGCCGGAGACAAAGGAGCCGAAGCCGATGGTCGCGCCGTCCTCCAGCACGGCGGAGTCAACCGCCAGCATGGGGGCGCTGTTTTCGCGCCATGCGGGATTGAAGATGAGTTTGCCGCCGTTTTTGACCTCGATGGAGCCGGCGACGGTGCCCAGCGGGTTGATGTCGAGCCGCCCGCCCGCGCCGACGCTGACGGCGGAGGCCGCGCCGCCGAGCGCGGCGGCGGAGGCCGCGGTGACTTTCGCGCCCGGGCCGACGATGAAACGGAGGAGGGTGTTCGCGCCGCCGACCTCAAGGGTGCTGTCGGTGAACTCGACCGTGCCGCCGGAAAGGGCGTTGTTGACCGCGCCGGAGGCCGCGCCCCGGAATTCGAGGGTGGAGCCGGGGGCGATGGCCACCGCCCCCGTGCCGATGGCGGCGGCGGCCCCGGCGACCAGGCGCGCGGCGCCGACGACCAGCCCGCCGCCGAAGCCGCCCGCGCCGGAGAGGGTGGTGACGCCCGCGCCGTGCACGGCGAGCGCGCCCGCGCCGGTGATGGAGCCTGAAAACACGGCGTCGTGCGCGCTGTCGATCTCAAGCCCGTGGGCGCCGAGGTTGATGGCGTTGGCGATGGTGATGCCGGAGGCGTCGGCGGAGAGTTTCGCCCCGGCGGCGGTGACGGTGAGCGCGCCCGCGCCGAGGGCGCCGTCGTGCCCGATTCCGAGCGTGCCGGCGGCAAGCTCGGTGCCGCCCGCGTAGGCGCTGGAGCCGGTGAGGCTGAGCTTGCCCGCGCCGGTTTTGACGAGTCTGCCCGCGCCGGCGATGGCGCCGGCGAAGCTGCTGCCGGCGGCGCTGTCCACGGTCAGCGCGGCGGAGCCGAGGGTGACGCCGCCCGCGCCGGAGAGGTCGCGCGCGGTCTGCGCGAAGCCGCCGAGGTCGAGCGCCGCGCCCGCGCGCACCTCGACGGCGGAGCTGGCGGCGAAGGCGTTTGCCGCGCCGCCCTTGAGCGTGCCGCTGACGACGGTGGTGGCGCCGGTGTGGGTGCCGCCGGCGCCGGCAAGGGTGATGGCGGTGCCGGCGGCGGCATTGATTTCGAGCCCGCCGGCCCCGGTGAGGCTGGCGGAAAGGGTCGAGTCGGCCGCGTTTGTGTTGTCGAGCCGGAGGGTTTTGCCGGCGAGGAGGTCGAGCGTGACGATGCCGTAGCCCATGTAGATGCCCGCGGCGTCCCCGCCCACCACGCGGGCGGCGTAGCCGTAGCCGGCGCGGGCGACCGTGCCCGAGTCCTGCACGACACTGGCGTAGGCGGGGACGGGAATCGCGGAGCCGTCGGGCGCGACGAGCGCGACCGGGGCGGAGCCGGAGACGGCGGCGGCGGCGACGAGCCGGATGCCGGCCTCGCCGTCCGAATCAAGCAGGTTGCGGGCGGGCGGCACGGCGGGGTTGGCCTGGTCAACAAGAAACGCGCCGACATCCACCCCGATGGCGCCGCCGGCGCCGAGGTCGAGTGTGCTGACCGAGAGGAGGCCGTCGGGCGCGGTGCCGTTCATCGCCACGGTGAGCCGCCCGCCGTTGAGCGCGAGGGTGTCGAGCGAAAGGTCCCCGGCGGCTTTTTGGACAATGCCGCCGGCGTCCACGCGAAGCAC
>JAITDF010000600.1 GCA_031282705.1 Opitutaceae bacterium
CAACCGCGCCCGTATCGTGGCCACGCTCTCGAACTTCAAAAACCTCGAGACCGCCGCCCTCAGCTACGTCGCGCTTAACGAGTCCGCCGGCCAGCTCCCGCTGACCAAGGCGAACTTCGACATCCCGTCGAGGCTCACCCTCGATCGCGCTGCCGGTGATGGCGGTAATTTTGCCACCGGCGCTCAAAACGCCCTCCACCTTGAGGCCGTCTTCCTTGCCGCCGGCACGCTGGAGCGTTATCCGAGCTGGCGCGTGGGCCGCGACGCCCTCCAAAGCGGGAAGGCCCTTGCCAACGAGGCCGGCTGGAATCGCAAGGCTTCCAGTTGGTCCGACGTGAACAGCGGCGGCAAAGGCGTTGCTGATTACAACGACTGGAGCACCTTTGTCCGCGCCGAGTGCGCCCCGAGTGACCCGGACGCCGAGCCCGGCACCTACAGTAACACTGGCATGAACAGCGACGATGGCGTGAACTTCCGCATAGACGGCACCACCAACCTGCCCAAGGCTGTGCGCGTGGGCTATGTCGTGATTCCCGGCTTGTCGTTGAAGGACGCGGAGAAAATCTCCGAGGAAATCAACGGCGCCTTGAATGACATGGACATCTCCGGTGCGTCGGCGGTGGTTACACAGACCGCGGGCCGCTTTGCGGTTGACGGCTCTACCCCGCAGGGCGACGGCACCGTGACCGGATACTACTACCTCGGCACGTTCTAATCGGGTCTGACGAAATTGATCGGCCCGATGGGACAGGTCAGACAGCCCGGGCCGGTTGATTGATGTCATTCTGCGGTGGACGGGGCCATCCCTTGGGGTGCCCCGTCCACTTTCTGGTTTTTGAATGATTTTCGTAAACTCTCATTAAAAATTTCGCCACGCGAATGCCCGTCATCCGCGTGATGGACATTCGCGTGACGGACTTTTTAATGGATGCCTTGAGTGCAGGCTGGAATGGCCTGAATCACAAAAAAGCCTCATAAAACAGCCCTCCCGCAACTTGAATTTTCGAGCAAAAATTTTCCATAATCCGCCATCGCGCGGCTCATTGAAAAGCGCACGTGGAAGCCAAGCAGGGCAAGCGTCCCGCTTGCCTGACGGGAGCAGGATGCTCCCGCCGCTTCGGGGCGGCGCGCTTTGCGCACCGTCAGGCAAGCGGGACGCTTGCCCTGCTTTTTCAAAACACCCGTAACACCCTTTAATGAAAGCGCCAAAGCAACAGCAGGGAGTCATCATTTGGGAGAAGGCGATTTATTATCGCGCCGCCAAGGGTGGCAAATGGACGCGGTCCCACATCGACCGGGTGGAGGACGCCGCCGCCATCGTGCAGGAGCACTGCATTCCCGACACCAGGCTGATGATGATCTACGACCCCGACGTGCTCCAGACCGAATACGCCGAATGCCCGGCGGCGGGCGGAAGATCGGTCGTGCGCGAGGTGCTGGCCGGCGCCCATGAAAACCTGATCAACCCGCTCACGGCCTGGGGCTACCAGGCGCCGTGGCCCATCACGGCCGGCGGGGGGGGGAACCAGGGGACGTTTTGCTCGTTTGAAACCATCCCCGCCCTGTATCTGTTAAACCAGACGCTGTATGATTTGCATTACCCGGTGAACCGGTGCTTCCCCTTCGCCAGCCTGGCCATGTTTGCCGGCGCCACGCCGGGGCGGACCAATATATTTCTCGTGGTGGACAAGGAGGGGCAGGTCTTCATCTATTTGAACACCGCCACCGGCCTCCGCGCCACCCGCAAAATCTCGGCCGGCAAACGCGAGGATTTTGATGTCTGGTCGGAAATCAGCCTGGTGTTCGGCGAGTATGGCGTGACATTCGACGACGGAGGGCAGCGCCCCACGGTGCGCCTCTACCAGGCGCCGGGGACGGATGTGAAGACCCAGTGCCCGTATTGGGAGACGCTTTCGACCTTCGGCCAGGTGGAACTCCACGATTTCAGCGGGCTCATGATTCTGCTGACGGCGCTGCCGCCGCGGCACAGCAGCTCGCTGCTTGAGGATCTGCCGAAAAACATCCGCCTGGATTTCGGCCTGAAGATTGCCACGGGCGTGTTTGCGTTCATCCTCCTGGCCGGCGGCGTCTATGCCTGGTTCTCCCTCGGCAAGGCCAGCGACGAAATCCGCAGGCTGGAGACAAGGCAGCGCACGCTCACGGCGCAGAAAACCCAGCTCGAGCGCAACCAGCGGGAAATCGAGGAGCTGCGGCGGTTGTATGCAAACGATATTTTCGAGTATTCCAAGGGGCACCTGCAACTGGTCCAGGCCCTGCCCGATGCGATACCGCGGGATGCCTCCCTGCTCAACGTGGGCGTCGGCAACGACGCACCCTCGCGGTTTCACATGAACGGCATTTTCTGGAACCAGAAGACCGCGTCCAAGAAGGAGGGCAGCAGCAATGTGAACACCGTCAGCCCCGTCACCTCCATCATACGCCATTTGGAAAGCACCATCCCGGGGCTGCTGGCCGCGCAGAATGCCAGTTCGTTTAACAGCCAGACCGGCGATTTTGTCGTGGAAGGCAACACTCCGCGCCCCGAAGGGCAGGTGCATCCCGCCGGCGCCGCGGCCTCCGCCCGTCCCCCCGCCCGTCCCCCCGTCAGACAAAAATGAGCGACCAAATTGAAAAAATAAAATACCACAGCTCGCCCCTATGGGTGATGACCACCGTCGTGACGGCACTGCTCGCGGCGGGAATGATCTATTATTATTCCGGCGCCAGCAAAAACAACGCCCGGAAACGGGCCCAACTGACGGGCGCCAACCGCACCATCGAGACGGCGGTGAACGGGCTGACGCCCAATTTCTCGGAACAGAAGGCCCAGACCGCCCGGGACAACGCGACCAAGATCAAAGCCTCGATGATGAACGGCACCGAGGCGGACATGTTTGTGTCCAGCCTGCGTTCATCGTGGACGGTGCAGTCGCGCAGCGAGGATGCCAACGCGGAATACATCCACCGGCGCTACCAGATCGCGCGCGGCACCTCCCCCGTGTCGGTGTGGCCCGAGATTCAGGCCCTGCTGGACCGCCTGGGCAAAACCCCCTCGCTCGCGGTCAACAGCATCGACATACGGACGGTGGGCGACAGCCGCAAACGCGAATTCAGCCGGGTGACCATCGCCTTTTCCATCTACATCCGCAAGCCGCCGGGGGCCGAGGCGCCCGAAACACGAGGCTGAAATCAAATACATATTGACAACAAGAACGTGAAGCCACTAGGAAAGAGGAAATTGTGGAGAAAAATTTACCCGATGAAATTCAATAATTTGATAATTTTTATAAGAAATCCTCCCTTTGCCTGCGCCCTTGCGTCTTTGCCATTCAAAGCCGATTTTTTAACATCAAACCAGTCATGAACACGATCAAAACATGCGCGCTTATTCTGACGGGGCTCGGGCTTTTTGCCGCGGGTGCCCGCGCGCAGCAGCGACTGCAAGGCCAGCCCATGATTCCGGCGGGGCAAATCCAGTCCGCCCGGCCCGCGCCGCGCCAGCCCGCCGCGCAACAGCCCGCGCCGCAGCAACCCGCCGTGCAGCAACCCGCCGCGCCACAACCCGCGCCGCAACGCCCCGCCACACCCCAGCCCGCCGCGCAACTCGGCATGCAACCGCGGACGGCCGCCGCGCAGCAACCCATGCCACCCGCCCCGGCCCCGGCGGCGCCCGCCGCCTCGCGCCCGACGGATCTCATGGCCGACATGATAGGGAGAGGCCCGGCGCAGGACAGCCTGCCGGTCTCGCCGGAGGCCTTGGTGCGCAGCCATGACGCCGCCACCCGCGCGGACAACGCCCCCGCAACGACCGTGGTCGGCGGCGCCGAGGCGCCGTTTTACGGCAGCGTGCCCTCGCTGCCGCCCTCGCCGCCGCGCTCCGCCCAGTATGAGGAGATGATCACCCGCATGAAGATGGCCGTCGAGGACGTGGCCGCGCAATACGGCAACCCGAGCTTCGCCCAGGTGTTCACCAACGATTCCGTGCGCGCCAAGGTGCTGCGCCGCCGCATGGAAATCCTGAAACAGGTTGACCGCCTCAACGCCGAAATCGCCGTCCTCGAAACGCGCAGGACCCAATCCTTGCAGGAATTGCAAGTGACCCGGCAGCGCGTGGAGGCCACGAGACAGGAACTCAAGACCGTCCAGGACCAAGTGCGGGAAATGAACACCCGTTTGCAAAACGCGCGCAACCTGCTTCAGTCACTTGCCCAACAGTGAACGCGACGCCGCCCATGAACGAGACGAGTCCCATGCTTGAAGTGGTCACCAGCCTGATGCATCGTTGTGTCATCCTGGCGAGCGACAGCGGCCAGTCCCTGGAAGAACGCCGCGATAATTTCTTGTCCGAACTGATTGCGCTCGGCGCCGACGTGGAATCCCTTTCCCCGACGCGCTGGCGGGTGACCGACCGTGAAAGCGGGGATGCCTGCATGATTGAAGAACAAGAAGGGGTTTATTATGTCGAACGAATCAACACATCTGACACAATTTCAACAGAAGGCGCAAATACGCCTTCAGGAAATGGAAGTGGAGTGGCGCCGGACGCTTTTCGAGCGGTTCCGGGAGATCTGCCGCGAGGAAATGATGGAGGTCATGAAGACCCTCCTTTCTTCCATGCACAGCCCGGAGGAACTGCAACAGCGTTTGACGGAACTCCAGCAGAGCCAGCAGAGCGCGCAGATGGAGCTCTTCAGCACGGTCTCGCAGACTACGGAGGAAATCAAGGCGCTCGCCAGCAAACTCGAGTCCCATTCGGCGCCGGCGGACACGCAGGCGCTGGAGGAGATCACCAAGGAGGCGGCGGCCAAGCAGGAGAGCCTGGCCAAGGAGGCCATTTCAAAGCAGGAGGAGAACACGCGAAAATTGCAGGAGGACGTGCGCCAGTCGGCACAGGTTTCCCGCGCGTCGCTGATGCGGGGCGTGATCCTTTCGGCGGTGATCACGCTGCTGGTGTGCGCGGGGGCGGTCGCGGCACTCAAGTTCCTTGGCAATTCGGCGCTGGTGAGCGAGTCGGAGGTGAAGGCACGCGAAAACCTTTCCCGCCAGAGGGCCGAGGCGGCCACGGAACTCAAGACCTTGCAGGAACGGAAGACGGCACTGGACAAGGAAATGGAGGATTTGGGCAAGCGCCGGGACGCCTTGATGGCGGATATCCGCCAGAGCACGGAAACCCAGCGGACGGCGGCGGCCAACGTGAGCGCGCTCCAGCGGCAGATCACCCAGCTCCAGCAAATCCAAGAGCAGTTCCGCTTCAAGCTGGTGAAGGGGGAGGAGCAGGGGGTCTTCGTGGAGGTGCCGCCGGACGCGACGCCCTTTGCCTACGGGGACAAGATATTCATTCAGGTGAAGTGACCGCCGTGCTCGCCAGCGCGCTCACCGCGGTGGCGACGGCCGTGCAGCCGCCTCCCCCCGTCGGGCGGCCGCCGCGCAAAAACGAAATGGCCGAGTGCGTGCGCACCCTGCGGGCGCTGGTCGGCGTGGTGGGCGTTGTGCAGCACGCGCTCGACCGCCTGGGCCGGCAGATTCCCGGAGGGGAGCCGGCCGTCAAAAAACGCAAGGCCCGCAAGAAATCGGGCCGCGCCAAACGGAAGGCATGAAAAAACAAACCAATAAATTAAACCACGAAGGACGCGAAGGACACGAAGAACGGAAAATGAAACTGGAAAAACAACAACCTTCAGGACTTCCATCCTTCGCACCTTTCGCGTCCTTCGCGGTTATAAAAACCGAACCATTATTTTGAACAGAAGGAAACAAAGACAACGAAGGTGAAAACAAAGAAGACATGTGAAATGAAAGGTTTTCTCCGTTCTCTTCGTTTTCTTCTGTTCAATAAAAAGAATCGTTATTTTAGACAGAATGAGCAGAATGGAAAAGAATTAACAGAATAAACAACCCATTCCGTCAAATTCCGTCCATTCTGTCTAAAAAACCAAACCAAAAACTCAACCACAGATGAATGCAGATAAACACAGATTCAAGCCATCGTTTCGGAAGCCTTTATCTGTGTCCATCTGTGTTCATCTGTGGTTAAATAAAACGAACTCTTTATTTAGACAGAATGAACAGAATGGAAAGGAATGAACAAAATCTTAAAACCCATTCCGTTCATTTCAGTCAATTCCGTCCATTCTGTCTAA
>JAITDF010000622.1 GCA_031282705.1 Opitutaceae bacterium
GAGATAACTATAAACTGACGTACCGCGGCGCCCAGTTTTGGTAGGGCGGTCTCGGCGAGACCGCCGTCGTTTGCCTCGTGGTGCTCGCGGCGGTCTCGGCGAGACCGCCCTGCCAAAATCTGCCGACTGCGTAACATCAGTTATAATGGGAGCGCCCCCGACCTGGGTTATGCGGAATATTCCGCCGCGCCGGGCATCACGGGGGATAATTCAAAGTGATGCCAGCCCTTCTTTCCCGTTCTCTTTCCTTTTTCATTAGGTGCGGACGGGGAAAAAGAGAAAGAGGAAAGTGAAGGAGGAAAGATAATGAGAAAGAAGAAAGTGAAAGACTCCGGCGGTGACATCACTTCCCGTTGCCCCGCCGCCGCCCGTCACCTGACGTTGTGCGAGGTGTAAATCTGCCGGCGGCCTTCGAGCGCCCACATCTGCATGATGGCCTCGACGGACGGCGCGGGCTGGGGGGCGCGGATCTCCGCGATTTTCACCTTCGGCCCGAGCACGACGGAAATCGCCGCGGCGATCGCCGCCATCTCCGCAAGCGGCACGGAGTCGATTGCCGACGCGACCGGGGCGGCGGAGAACGGCGCCCCGGCGTCCTCCTGCCCGGCGGCGGCGCCGCCGCCGTCGGGATGCGTGGCGGCAAGCACGCGGCCAATCAGCGCGATCAGGGCGATGAAGACCGCCACGCCGGCCAGTATGGCCGCAAGCGCAAGGCCGCGGTTGCCGAAAAGCACGGCATTGGAACCGGCGCCGGCGGCGCTGGCGGCCGCAAACAGGGGGGATGTGAACGTGAACAGAGGATGCATTGGATTGAGTGTGTTTGAGAACGTTTGAGAGTGATTGAGAGTGTTTCCGCTATGGAGAGTGTTTGTTATAAACCGCTGTTACGCGGAAGAGTCCGTTCCTCGTTCTGAAAGACCTCAAGGTCCTTGAGGAAAGAGAAAGAGAAAGAGGAAAGAGGAAAGAAAACGCGTAACATCAGTGAATGAGCAGGAACAGGTGGGCGGGTGGGCGGATGGGCGGGTGGTGGGCCGGGTGAGTGTGACAGAAAATGCATGAGTATGTGCCGGGTCACTTTTCCCCGCCGGCGGCAGGAACTTTCCCGCCGGCGGCAGGAGCTTTCCCGCCGGCAGCAGGGTTTCCCCCGCCGCCGCCGCCGCCATCCTCCGCCCCGGCGGCCAGCCGGGCGGCCGCGTCAGCCTGCCAGACGCGCCTGCGCACGCCGAGGACGATGACCAGCAGGCCGGCGCCGGCGGCAAGATGCCCGGCGGCGGATATGACGGCGCCGGGCGTCCCGGCGAACCCCGGCGCGAGAAACCGCGCCGCCAGCGCGCCGGCGAGCGCGAGCGCCGGGCCGATGACCCAATGCGCGGCGACACGGCGCGCCGGCCTTGGCGCCGGGGCACATGCCGGGGCACCCGCCGGGGCGCCGCGCGGGACGGCGGTGTCGGTTGTTTCGTTCACGATGCGGGTTGCGTTCACGATACGGGTGTTATTCACGAGGCGGGTTGCGTTCGCGAGGCGGATTGCGCCCGGGTTTTCAAAGAGCCGGGAAAAGCGCCACGTAGATGCCGGTGATGATCGCGGTGGTGATGACGCCGGAGATGTTGGCGCCGAGCGCCTCGGGCAGCACGATGGAATTCGGGTTGGCCTTGGAGACCTCCTTTTGGGCGACCTTGGCCGTGCTCGGCACGCAACTGACGCCGGCGATGCCGATTACGGGGTTGATTTTGCGCCCGCTGAAGAAGTAGGCGCAATACCCGCCGATCACGCCGCCCACGCCGGAAATCAAAAGGGCGAGGATGCCGAGGACCAGCAGCAGCACCACCTTCGGGTCGAGGATGGTGGAGGCCTCGCACATGATGCCGAGCAGCACCCCCAGAAACATGGTCGCGCCATAAAGAAAAATGCTCTCAATCATGCTGGAAAACACCTTCAGCCCGGCCTCGCGCACCGCCACCCCGAGGAACAACGAGAAGAACAGCGGCGCGGCCGACGGGAACAGCAGGCAGAGCACGGAGCAGACCACGACGGCGAAGGCGAGCTTCTCCGCCGGGGTGATCTTCACCGCCGGGCGCGGGGGCATCTTGATGGCGCGCAGCCTGGCCGGGATGAGGAGCCGGATGAGATACGGGTAGCCGCCATACACGAGGCCGAGATACAGGTATGCGATGACGGTGATGGGCACGAGAAGCCCGGGCGCCATCTTGAGCGCGCCAAAGAGCACCATCGGCCCGTCGGCGCCGCCCACGAGGGCGATGGCCGCGGCCTCGCCGTTGGTGAAGCCCATGGCGACGGCGATCGGGAAAACCGCGATGGTGCCGAGTTCGCAGAAGAGCGCCATCACGATGCTCAGAAAGGGACGGGCCAGCACGAACCCGACATCGAGCAGCACGCCGATGCCCATGAACACCAGGCAGGCGATGAGGTTGTTGCTGAAGGCAAAGTTGTAAATCGGCTGGAGAAAATCGATCTGCATGAGGCCCATCAACTGACTGGGCTCCTGCACGAGCGGCGCCATGAAAAGCGTGCCGTGCATCCCGCCGGCCCTGGCGGCGGCCACGGCGGCCTCTTGGGCGGCGGGATCGGCCAGCGGCGCGCTGCCGCTGACGATGAGCCCGGCGGTGGTGGGGTCAAGAAACAGGACGCCGGCGTTGACCGCGCACATGGCCAGCCCCATCGGAATCATGAGCAGCGGCTCAAGCGCGCCTTTCTTGCCCAGATAAACGAGCAGCATCCCGAGGAAGATCAAGCCGATGCGCGTCCAGGCGACGGCGGGATTGTTCGCAAAGGAATCGCACAGCGTCGTGATGCCTTGGAAGATATCAAAAATTTTCTGCAAGCTCATGGTGTCGTCGTCCTCTTATTTGTTTCCCTTGGTGAAAAGGCGAAGGAAGCGGAAAAGCCCGCTGATCAGCAGCGCGACCAGCAGGCCGATGGCTGTCGCGACACCATAGATGATGAAGGCGGATTTGATTGCGTCTGTCATGTGGTTTGTATGTATTTGTATGTGCTTATGAGCGGTTTGTGGCTGGCTTGCGGCTGGTTTGCAAAAGATGGCGGCGATGTTTTCAGGCGATCTGCGGCGGCTTGATTTTGCGGCCTCTGCATGTGGATGCGCGAGAGCGAGCGTTGGCGCAAAAAAAAGACACCGAGCATACAACCTGCCACCAGAGGGAATGCCTTTGAAGGTCAATATGCCCGCCAAAGCAGTAATGAGCAGCCGTTTTACAGCTTAGAGCAAAAGCTAATGGCGGCCCCCGAAAAATGCCGCGCTTGCAGGCGCGGGAAACCGGGTGCGTGCGCTTCATGAACCCGCTGGAACAAACCGGGAAACGCGACCGCGCGGGCTTACCACGCGCCGCGGGCCGCCTCCCGGATCACGAAGGCGGCGAAGGCGAGCAGCACCACGCCGAACACCCGCGGCAGCCAGCGCTGCGCCCGCGCGAGCCGCGTGGCCACCGGCGGCGACAGCAGCGCCGCGGTGATGAGCGACCACAGGGTCGCGCCATGCAGCACCACAATCACCGGCACCGCCACGCGCCATTGCCACGACGCGCCCGCCGGCAGGAATTGCGAAAAAATGCTCACGAAGAAAACAAACACCTTCACGTTCGTGGCGTTGCACAAAAAACCTTCCATGAACCCGGCCAACGCCTGCCCGCGCACGGTGCCGTCGGCGGCGACGCAGGTGGCGGAAGCGGCGGTGGCGGCGGGGGCGGCGGGGGCGGTGCCGGCGGGGGCGGAAGCGGTGGGAGTGGCGGCGGTGGTGCCGGCGGAGGAGGCGGTGTGGGCGACGGAGGTAGTGCCGACGGCGACGGAAGCGGCTGCGGTGGCGGCGGCGGCAGGGGCGGCGACGGCGGCCTTTTCCTTGCCGCCGCTGCCGACGGCGGCGCGCGGCGCGGATGTCCCCGCCGTTTTTTTCAGACCGCGCGAGAACAACGCGCGCACGCCCAGCCAGAGCAGCACGCCGGCGCCCGCGAGCTGGATGCAGCGCAGCACGACCGGCGGGGCGACCGCCAGCCCGAGCGAAAGCGCGACCACTTGCATGGTGAGGCCGACCGCGATGCCGATGCCGGTGGCAAACGCACGCGCGCGCGAACCGCTCATGCTGTTTTTCAACACGAGAAAAAAGTCCGGGCCGGGACTCACCAGCCCCACGGTCAGGATTCCGAGCAGGGTTGCCACTTGTGGAAACATGGGGCGCCGACCCAAGCAAAACCCATCCGGCGTGTCTAG
>JAITDF010000693.1 GCA_031282705.1 Opitutaceae bacterium
CCGGCGGCTGAAAAACCACGGAGGAAAGCGTATCGTGCGGGCGCGGTGCGGGCGGACAAAGGCGGAGCCGTGCCCGCAAACCGAGAAAAAAGCCAAAAACCGGCGCACTGCGCCGGCCAGCGTGCGCCCCGGGCCGGATCCGGCGTTTTGAATCGCCCGCGCAGCGATTTTCGCCGGCCCCGCCGCCTTTTTGGCCACTCCCGTTTTTTGGTGTGAAATATGCGGGCTAGACACAATGCCACTTGATTAGTGTTGGTAAAATCGAGGAGGAAAAGGAAAGATGGAGATTTTATGATAATAAAACGCAAAGACTTAAGCATAACAGGCAGGGTTTCAGGGCGACACACATTTGAAGCGTTGACCAACACTAATTAAGCGGCATTGCTTTTAACCCGATTGCCAGCATGAAAAAAACAACCATGAGACACCTCCTTGCCGCGGCCGCGTTGCTGGCCTGCGGCGCGAGCACGGCCTTCCCCCGGGAAGCCGCCGCGAACCGCGCGCTGATCATTGTCAGCATCGACGGGCTGCCGGCGGATTATATTGACAATGCCGCGGTGAAAATGCCGGTGCTGCACCGGTTGATCCGCGAGGGGGCGCGGGCGCGGGCCATGATGTGCGTGTTTCCCACCGTGACATGGGCAAACCACACGAGCATGATCACGGGCGTCACCCCGGCGCGACATGGCGTGCCCGGCAATTCCTATTACGACCGGAATGCCGGGAAGGAGGTGATGCTGCTGTGGGACCCGCATTTTGACAAAACGGAAATCGTCACCGCCCCGACACTGTATGATGTCGCCCACCGGGCCGGGCTCAAAACCGCGGGCATCTCGTGGCCGGCAAGCCGCAACGCGCCCACCCTCGACTGGCAGATCCCGTGCATGATCGACCAGGCGTTAATCGACCACTACAGCACGCCCTCCCTGCTGCGCGAGCTGGAGGCGAAGAAAATCCCTTATCAATATAAGGGGCTGTGGGCCTCCAAGGCGCCGCCCGCGCATGACGAGCAAAAGCCGGAGCTGGACAAGCGCGGCGCGGAGGGAAAAACGGAATGGGATCGCCTGCACACCCAGGTCGCGCTGCATGTGCTGGAGGCGCACAGTCCGAACCTGCTCCTGCTCCACCTCGACGCGGTGGACGCCCACCAGCACCAGACGGGGCGGGACTCGGCGGCGGCGTATGAGTCATGCGCGACGGCCGACCGGATGCTCGGGCAAATCGTGGAAGCGGTCGAAAAATCCGGGCGCGGGGAGCGGACGACTCTGTTCGTCGTGTCCGATCACGGATTCAGGAGTTATCAGAAACAGATCAATATAAACATGGCGTTGCGCGACGCGGGGCTGGTGGGAATCGCCAAGGGAAAAGTGACCGGGGGCGACGTGGCTTTCGTGGCGATGGGCGGCGGCGGCGGGATTTATATTAAAAACGGGCGCGACCGGGACGCGATTATGAAAAAGCTGCTGCCCGCGCTCAAAAAACTGGAAGGCGTGGAGGCCGTCCTGCTGCCGGCGGACATGGAGAAACGCGGGCAGGCGGTTGCCGGGAAGGACCGGCGGGCGGCGGACGTGATGCTGTCGGCGAAGGACGGCTATGCGTTTTCCGCGAGGGTGAACCGATCATCCGTGATTTACAAAATATCCGACACCAAGGGGGCTCATGGTTACCTGCCGGACAGCCGGGAGCTGAAGGCGTGTTTTGTCGCGTGGGGCGCGGGCATAAAGGCCGGCGTGACGCTCGGCGAGGTCAGCATAATGGATGTCGCGCCCACCGGCGCCGCCTTGCTGGGGCTCCCGCTGCCGGATACCGACGGGCGGGCGCTGCGGGAAATCATGGAGTGACGCGCCGGAAGGCAGAGGCCGCGACCGCGAAGCGGCCTCCGGCGGCTCCGCGGTTGATTTTCAGCCCCAAAATCCTTCGGCACTTCCGACGGGCGGGGCATTTTGACTGTAAGGGAAAACAAGGGGACGCGGCGGCCCCTCCGGCGGTTTTTCTCTTTGCCTTTTGAGCGACTCCGCTCATTAATTTCCGCCTTCGTCATTCCGCCAAAACGGAAAACGCACCCGCAAAACCACCAACCACCGGACGCCCGGACACACACACCACACACATACATGGACGCATTCAACCTCGCAAAACAACGCTACGCCGACCTCGGCGTGGACACCGAAAAAGCCCTCCAAACCCTCGCCGCCACGCCCGTCTCGCTCCAATGCTGGCAGGGCGACGACGTGGGCGGCTTTGAAAACGCCGGCGGCGCGCTCACCGGCGGCATCGCCGCCACCGGCAACTACCCCGGCAAGGCCCGCGGCCCCGACGAGCTGCGCGCCGACCTCGACCTCGCGCTCTCGCTCATCCCCGGCCGCCACCGCGTCAACGTGCACGCCAGCTACGCCGAGCCCGGCGCCCAAAAAGTGGACCGCGACGCCTGCACCATCGAGCACTTCACCGGCTGGGTTGACTGGGCGAAACAGCGCGGCCTCGGCCTCGATTTCAACCCGACCTATTTCTCGCACCCGCTCTCCGCCGACGGCTTCACGCTCTCGCACCACGACGAGGCCGTCCGCAAATTCTGGATACGCCACGGCATCGCCTGCCGCAAAATCGCCGGCGAAATGGGCCGCCGCCTCGGCCGGACCGTCATCACGAACTTCTGGATGCCGGACGGTTTCAAGGACACGCCGGTCAACCGCCGCGCCTACCGCGAGCGCATGGAGCAGTCGCTCGACGAGATTTTTGCCGTCGCCATCGACCCGGAACACAACCGCGACGCGCTCGAAAGCAAACTCTTCGGCGTGGGCTTCGAGTCCTGCACCATCGGCTCGCACGAATTCTACATGGGCTACGCCGTGAAGAACCGGAAAATCCTCTGCCTCGACGCCGGCCATTTCCACCCCACCGAGACGCTCGCCGACAAGATTTCCGCCACGCTCCAGTTTGTGCCCGAGATTCTGCTCCACGTGAGCCGCGGCGTGCGCTGGGACAGCGACCACGTCGTCACGCTCGACGACCAGACCCGCGCGCTCATGGAGGAAATCGTGCGCGGCGACTATCTCGCGCGGGTGCACATCGGCATGGACTTCTTCGACGCGAGCATCAACCGCATCATGGCCTGGGTCATCGGCGCGCGCAACACGCAGAAGGCCCTCCTGCTCGCGCTGCTCGAACCGCGCGGGCGGCTGCGCGAGCTGGAGGCCGCGGGCGATTACAGCACCCGCCTCGCGCTGCTGGAGGAGGCGAAGTCGCTGCCCTTCGGCGCGGTGTGGGACGAATTCTGCCGGCGCAACAACACCCCTGTCGGCCCGGCCTGGATTCCCGTGGTCAAGGACTACGAGAAAAAAGTGCTCCCGGCGCGCAAATAAGCCGGGAAACGCCGCCGGCGGCGCAGGCGCG
>JAITDF010000729.1 GCA_031282705.1 Opitutaceae bacterium
GCCACGTTGGTGTAGGCGGTGGAGGTGCTTCCGCTGGTGATGTTGACGCTCCAGCCGCTGATTGCGCCGTCGGCGCCGAGCGTGGCGCCGCCGCCGAGGGTGGCGGCGAGGCTGACGCCGGTGTTGTAGAGCTGGCCGGTGGTGGCGGCGTAGTTGGTGCTGGCGGCGGCGAGGTCCTTGGCGGCGACCTGGTTTATGACGCGGTTGCCGGCGGCGATGGAGTCGGCCTCGGTGGTGGCGGTGCCGGCGCCGAGGGCCACGGAGTTGGCGTGGCTGGCGGTGGCGCCGGCGCCGAGGGCGACGGAGCCGGCGGCCTGGTCGCTGACGAAGGCGCCGGCGCCGAGGGCGATGGCGTTGCCGGCGTTGGCGATGGCTCCGCTGCCGACGGCCATCGCGGCGGTGGCGCCGGCGCCGATGGAGGCGGCGGTGTTGCCCGCGGAGAAGGCGACCGATTTGTTGGCCTCGGCGACGGCGGAGCCGGAGATGCTGGTGGCGATTTCGGTGGCGATGGTCTTGGCGCTGGCGATGTTCACGGCCTTGGTCTGGTCGCTGTCGCCGGAAGTCACGTCGGCGAGGTTGGTGATGGCGCTGCCGGCGCGCAGGTTGATGGTCGGGTCGCTGCCGTTGGCATACTTCACGGCGGTGGCGTCGAGCGCGTCGAGATCGACCTGGAGGGTGTCGATGCGCGTGTTCAACGCGGTGCTGGCGGTGGCGATGGCGGTGTTCAGCGCGCCGACTTCGGTGGTGATGCGCGTGTCGAGCGCGGCGGTCGCCGTGGTCAGCGCCGTGCCGAGGGTGTCGATGTTGGTCTGCAACGCGGCGGTGGCGGTGTTGATGGTGTTGTTCAACGCGAGAACCTCGTTGTCGATGCGCCCGCTCAACGCGCCGCTGGAGGAGACGATGAGCTCGTTGACGCCGTCGATGCGCACGCCGAGCGCGGCGGTGGCGGTGGTGATGGTGTTGAAGAGCGCGAGCGAGGAAGTGCCGATGAGCGTGGTGTTGTCGGTGATGGCGTTCTGGAGCGTGTTGCTCGCGCTGGTGATGGCGGCGGCGTTGGCGGTGCCGGTGGCATACACCGCGGCGAGGCCGGTGACGGAGTGATTCAGGGTGGAGTCGATGGCGGCGATGGTGCCGCTGAGGTTGCTGATGTCGGCTTTGTTGGTCGTGCCCGTCGCATAAATTGCGTCGAGCCCCTTGGCTCCGTCATTCAGCCGGTTGTTAATGGTGGCGATGCCGGCGCTGTTGGTCGTGCCGGTGGCATACACCGCGGCAAGGCCGGTGACGGAGTGATACAGGGTGTCGCCGATGGCGTCGATGGTGCCGCTGAAGGTGCCCACGGTGCTGGAGAGGGTGAAGAATTGGTCGCCGTTTATGGCATCGGTGCTGTTGGCGGCGACGCTGCCGGCGGTGAGGCCGGTGAGTTTGCGGGTGGTGCCGGGGGTTCTGCCGATATTAACGGTGTCGGCCGTCGCGTTGGTGCCGAGGAAGATGGTGCCGTTGCCGCCGCTGTCGTAGGTGATGAGGCCGTTGAGGGAGCCGGTGAGGGCGAGGATGTTGCCGGCGTTGGCGTCAATGCCGTCCTGAAGCGCGGTGCTGGCGGAACCGACGAGGGCGGTGTAGCCGGTCACGAGGTCGGCGCTGCCGGTTGTCCAGACGGTCGTGGCGAGCTTGGCGTCAATGGCGGTTTGCAGCGCGCCGGACGAACTCACGATGGCGGCGGCATTGGTCGTGCCGGTGGCATAGATGCTTTCGATGACGCCGGCGGTGCCTGTGAAACTGCCGGCGTAAGTGCCGCCGTTGAGTATGATGTCGTTTATGATGCTGTCGATATCGGCGGCGGTGCTAGGCGCCTGCGCGGACGCAGGCGGAGACAGCAGAAGGAAAAAAATGCCGAGAAGGGCCGGCACGGAGTTGGCAAGGGACTTTGTTTTCATTGGATTTGGATTTTGCGGTTGATGCTGATGTGGTTGGTTTTTCTAGCAGGATTCGTGATAATGCTATTTAAAATAGCAAAAGCAATGAAAAGATTGTTTTTTTCGGGTCATGCAACTCAGTATTTGTTAAGGTTTGGGGTAGGGTTGCGGCTCGCATTATGCCGCAAAAAAGGACTTTGAAACGCCCCCAGGTAAACATCGTGCTGTCCGGGCCTCAACTGGCGGATGTCCAGCAGATCATGGAAGAGCGCGGCATCCTGCACCTGAGTGATTACGTGCGGCAGGTCATCGCGCGGGACATCCGCCAGTGGAAGACGGAGCACTACAACGAGTATGTCTCGGCGAACCAGCTCAAGAGCCCGGAGTTTTTGAAATTTCTGGACTGGCTCAAGCAGAGGCAGACCGCCGGCAGCCAGCCGCCCGCGCAATCGCCGTGAGCCGGCGACGGCCGGCCGGCGGCGGCCCGCCCGGTCGCTGCCGCGCAAAAAAGGCGGCAAAAAGTGCGGCCTTGCCATTCGCGCGGACGCGGCCAATTTTTCCCCCCATGATCGTGCTTGAACACAGTCCCGTGACGGCTTCCCGCGAGGTGCTCGGCGGCACACTGGTCTTTCGCGGCACGCGCGTGCCGGCGCAGACGTTGCTCGACTATCTGAACGACGGTTTCGACCTCGGGCAATTCCTCGAATTCTTCCCCTCCGTGCGGCGCGAGGACGCGCTGGAATTTCTCGCGCTCGCCGTGCCGGGTGCCAAATGAAAATCATCCTCGACGAAAACGTGCCGCTGCCGCTGGGCCGGTTTTTCCCCGGCCACGAAGTCAGCACCGTGCAGAGGGAAGGCTGGGCGGGCGCGCAAAACGGCGACATCATCGGCTTGGTGGACGGCGTGTTTGACGTGCTGGTGCTGGCCGACAAGAACCTGCGCTACCAGCAAAATCTGCAACACCGGCGCGCGGCCTTGGTGGAACTGCCGGCCAACCGCTGGCCGTTGCTGAAACTGATTGCCGCCAAGATCACCGGTGCCGTGGAGCGCGCCACACCCGGAAGCTACACCGTGGTCGAAATGTGAGGTTCGGCGTTTTCCCCAAAAGCGCCGAACCAAGAAAACAGCCAACGGGCGGAAAACCGGCGCGCCCCCGACAAGAACGTTTGCCGCCCGCCCCCCTCCGCCCGCCGCCTCTTTCTTCCTTCACGGATGGGACGCAGCCGGCTGATTTTGCAGCGCCTGACCTTGCGCAGGGCCTGCGCAGGGAACCGGCGGGAAAAATTTCCGGCGGGAAAATTCGTGTTTATTTCGCATTTAACATTCCAAACGCGGCTTAATTTCTTTTCTCTGATTGCCTTCCATGCTCAAAACTCTCCGCAAAACCCCCGTGAAAGAAAAGCCCGCCCAAGACCCGCGCGGCATCCAGCTCCCTCCCGCCACCGACTGGCGCACCACCGACCAGGACGAAATCAACCGCCGCATCCTCCGCGCCCGCGAGGAAAAATTCGGCATCCGCAACCTCTCCCCGCTCCACCCGGTCTTCTCCGACTTCGAGGTGCAATCCCAAAGCGGCATGTCCTACACCGTCGAGCTCCGCGACCTCGCCCGCCGCCGGTTCAACTGCACCTGCGTCGATTTCCAGGTCAACGGGCTCGGCACCTGCAAACACTGCGAGGCCGTCCTGCTCCACCTCGCCGCCACGCGCAAAAATGATTTCGACGCCGCGCAGGCGGGGGGCGCCTCGCCGCGCATCGACATCGTCGCCGACCCCGCCGCGGCGGCGCTCGCCGTCGAGCGCCGGCCCGGCCCCCTGCCCGCCGCCATCCGCCCGCTCTTCGGCCAGGCCGGACGCGCCCCCGCCGGCGACTCCGCCGCGCTCGACGAACTCCTCGCGCGGCTCGCGAAAGCCGCCGCCGCCGACCCGGCCCTGCGCATTTCCCAGACCATCCCCGCCTGGCGCGAAAAACTCCGCCGCGAGGAGACGCGCCGCGCGCTCCGCCGCGACTACGAGCAGAAAGTCCGCTCCGGCGAATACCCGCCGCACGAGACCCTCGTCCCGCTCTACCCCTACCAGCGCGAAGGCATGCTGCACCTCGCCTTCGGCGGGCGCGCCCTGCTGGCCGACGAGATGGGCCTCGGCAAAACCATCCAGACCATCGCCGCGTGCGCGCTGCTGCGCCGCCTCGGGCAGGCGCGCCGCGTGCTCGTCGTCACGCCCGCCTCGCTCAAGGCCGAGTGGGAGGAGCAAATCCGCCGCTTCACGCCCCTGCCGTTGCAAACCGTCTTCGGCGGGCGCCGCGCGCGCCTCGCCGCCTACGAACGCGCGCCCTTTTTCACGCTCGCGAACTACGAGCAGATGCGCGCCGACGCGCTCGACGTGAACGCCCGCCTGCGCCCCGACATCGTCGTGCTCGACGAGGCCCAGCGCATCAAAAACTGGGCCAGCAAAACCGCCCAGGCCGTCAAGCGCCTGCAAAGCCCCTTCGCCTTCGTGCTCACCGGCACGCCCGTCGAAAACCGCCTCGACGAGCTTTACTCGCTGGTCTCCTTCCTCGACCCCGCCATCTTCGGCCCGCTCTTCCGCTTCAACCGCGAGTTCTACGACCTCGACGAACGCGGCCGCCCCGAATACTGCCGCAGCCTCGCGCGCGTGCACGAACGCATCCGCCCGCTCCTCCTGCGCCGCCGCAAAAGCGATGTCGAGACCGAGCTGCCCGACCGCACCGACCGCAACCTCTTCATCGCGCTCACCGCCGCGCAGCGCGCCGATTACGACACGCACAGGACCACCGTCGCGAAACTCCTCTCCATCGCGAAACGCCGCCCGCTCACAAAGCAGGAGCAGGAAAAACTCCTCCTCGAAATGGGCATCATGCGCATGCTCTGCGACACGCCCTACATCCTCGACAAATCCTCCGCCCCCGACCGCACCTGCCCCAAACTCGACGAACTCGCGCGCCTCCTCGACGAACTCCTGGACGACAGCGAAACCGCCGCGCGCGCCCCCGCCGGCGCGCCCGGCGCCAACGGTGCGGGCGGCGCTGACGGTGCGGGCGGCGTGCCCGGCGCACGCGGCGCGAACGCCGCGCCCGGCGCATTCGGCGTCCCCGGCCTCCCCGCCGCGCCCGCCCCCGCGCCCGTGAAAGCCATCATCTTCTCCGAATGGGTCCGCATGCTCGAACTCGTGCGCGACCACCTGCGCAAAAAACGCATCGGCTACGCCTGGCACACCGGCGCCGTGCCGCAGCAAAAACGCCGCGCCGAAATCCGCCTCTTCAAGGACGACCCGGCCTGCCGCGTGTTCCTCAGCACCGACTCCGGCGGCGTCGGCCTCAACCTGCAAAACGCCAGCGTCGTCATCAACTGCGACCTCCCGTG
Source organism: Opitutaceae bacterium (assembly GCA_031282705.1). Taxonomy (GTDB): domain Bacteria; phylum Verrucomicrobiota; class Verrucomicrobiia; order Opitutales; family Opitutaceae; genus Termitidicoccus. The sequence goes on from JAITDF010000729.1 coordinate 5,295, forward strand.
GAACCCCGCGAAACTGGAGCAGCGCATCGCCCGCGCCTGGCGCAAGCACCAGAAAAACGCGGTCACGGTCATCAACCTCATCGCCGAAAACACCATCGAGCACGGCATGCTCGGCACCCTCGCCGCGAAACGCTCCCTCGCCGACGGCGTGCTCGACCTGCGCGGCGACCTGGAACGCGTGCCGCTGAGACCGGCCGGGCAGACTTTTTTCCAGCGCCTCGAACAAATCCTCACCAAAGACGCGCCCGCCGCGGTTCCGCCGGATTCCACAACCGCCGCGAACCCCGCCGCCGCCGCCGCAACCGCCGCCGCCGCATCCGCTGCCGCCGCATCCGCCGCAACCGCATCCGGTGCCGCCAGCGCCGCCGGAGTCGCCGGCGCCACCGCGCCGGGAGCCGCCGGCGCAATCGCAACCGGAGCCGCCAGCGCGACTGCGCCGGACGCCGCTGGCGGTGCCGGACAGGCGGGAGCCGCCGGCACCGCCGCATCGGGAGCCGCCGGCGCCGCCGCGGCGGGAGCCGCCGGTGC
>JAITDF010000021.1 GCA_031282705.1 Opitutaceae bacterium
TCGACGGCGTTTTGGGCCCCGGCGGTCCCGACCGGCGCGGACGGCGCGGCCCGCGTCAGCTTCAAGTATCCCGACAATCTCACCGAGTGGCGCGTCACCGCCTACGCCGTGGGCGCGGACGGCGGCACCTTCGGCGCCGGCGAGGCCCGCACCCGCGCCACGCTGCCCTTTCAGGCGCGGTTGCAGACGCCTCGCTTCCTCGTCGCCGGCGACCGCGCCGAAGTTTCCGCGCTGCTCATCAACCGCACCGGGCGCGAACTCCGCCTCGACGGCGGCCCCGCCGGACACGGCCCCGATGGCGACAGCGTGCGGTTCCAGACCGAAGGCCCCGTGGCGCTCGCCCCCGCCGCGCCCGCCGACGTCGCATCCGCCGCCGCCGCGCCGCGCCTCCTGCCGCCGGGCGCGGAAATCCGCGTGCCGCGCATGCTCACCGCCACCCGCGCGGGCGACGCGGCCCTGTCGCTGTTCGCGACGGCTTGCGCGGAAAACGGAAGCGGGCGCGAGACGGACGCCATGCGCGCCGCCCTCCCCGTGCGCGAGGACGGTTTTCTCCAGCGGCTCGCCGCCTCCGCCGTGCTCGCGCCGGGCGCGCCCTCCGCCTCCCTCGCGTTCGCGCTGCCCGCCGCCCCCGACCCCGGACGCGACGCCGCCGTGCTCCAGCTCACCGCCAGCCCCGCCGCCGCGCTGCTCGACGCCCTGCCCTGGCTCATCGACCATCCGCACGGCTGCGTCGAGCAGACCATGAACCGCTTCCTGCCCGCCGTCGTCGTCAAGCACACCCTCGCCGGCCTCGGCCTCGATCCCGCCGCGGTTGAAAAACGGATGCTCGCGCCCGCGCCTTTCGCCGCCGCCGCCGCGCGCCCCCGCCCAGCCGCCGGATTCGCCGCGCTCGATGAAGTCGTCTCCGCCGGCCTCGCCCGGCTCGCCCAGGCGCGGCACGAGGACGGCGGCTTCTCCTGGTGGCCCGGCGGCCCGCCGGACGCGTGGATGACCGCCTACGTCGCCTGGGGCCTGCACCTCGCGGACGCGGCGGGCGCGGACGTCCCCGCGCCGCTGCGCGACTCCGTCAACGAAGACCTCGTCGAAACCGCCGCCGGTTTCGCCGACCCGGAAAACCCCGCGCCCGGCGACACCGGCGCCTGGGTGCTCGCCGCCGCCGCGCAAGCCGCCCCCGCCGCCGCCGCCGAAAAACTCCGCCCCGCCTTCGCCCGCGCCTATGAAAACCGCGACGCGCTTTCCCCCGCCGGCCGCGCCTGCCTGCTCCTCGCCGCGCGCGCCCTCGGCACGCCCGCCCGGCGCGCCGTGCTCCTGCGCAACATCGAAAACGGCGCGCAAAAAACACCCGCCGCCGCCGCACTCGCCGCCGCCGCGTCCACCGCCGCCGCACTCGCCGCATCCGGCACCGCGCCCGCCGCCGCCGCGCCCGGCACCGCTGCACTCGCTGCACCCGCCGCCGCGCCCGCCGACACCGCGTCCGTCGCATCCGGCGCTGCACCCGCCGCCGCGCCCTTCGACACCGTTTGGTGGGGCTCCGCCTCCGGCTGGTCGCGCGCGATGGACGGCGCGGTCGAAAGCACCGCGCTCACGCTGCTCGCCCTGCTGGAAAACGACCCCGCGCACCCGCTCGTCGAACCCGCCGCCAACTGGCTCGTCCTCAACCGCCGCGGCGCGCGCTGGCACGGCACGCGCGACACCGCCTTCGCCATCCTCGCCCTCGCGCGCCGCATCGCGTTGCAAAAACAAATCGCGACCGCCGCCGGCGGCGCCGCCGAGGTGGAGCTTGTGCTCAACGGCGAACCGCTCCGCCGCATCCGCCTCGCTCCGGAGGATTTTTTGACGGGTTCAAAAACCGTCCCGATTCCCCCCGTCCGGCTCCGTCCCGGTGAAAATCATCTCACGCTCCGGCGCCGTTCCGGCGGGATGCCGGTTTACGCCGCGCTCATGGTTTCCGCGTGGACGCGCGGCGACGCGGTAAAACCGGCGGCGCACCGGATCGGGGCCGCGCGCGAATTTGTCCGCTGGAAAGCCGCTCCCACGCTCATCGGCGGGCTGCTCCTCGACCCCGAACCCATCGCGCCCGGCGGCTCCGCGGACAATGGCGAAGGCGGTGCCGGGAAAACCGCCGCGCGCGCGGGCGAGCAAATCACCGCCGTCATCACGCTCGACGCGCCCAACGCGCTCGAATACGTGATGGTCGAGGCGCCCCGCCCCGCCGGTTGCGAGCCGTTCAACCCGCTCAGCGGACGCGACGCCCGCCTGATGCGCACCGGGGATTCCAAGCCCGGCTGGAGCGCCGGAAGCTCCGGAAGCGGCGGAAGCCACGAGACCGCCGGAAGCGGCGGAAGCGGCAGGAACCACGAGAGCGGCGGAAGTGGCTGGAGCGGCGGAAGCCACGAGAGCGGCGGAAGTGGCGGGAGCGGCAGGAACCACGAGAGTGGCGGGAGCGGCGGAAGTGGCGGGAGCGGCGAGACCGGTGGAGTCCTTAATGACCTTAATATCGTCAAAAGCGGCAGTAATCGCGAGCCCGGCGGAAGCGACGAAAACGACGGGCTGCCCATCTATCGCGAAGAGCATGACGACCGCAGTGTGTTTTTCCTCGACCGGCTCGACGCCGGACGCTGGCAGATCCGTTTCCCGATGCGCGCCGTGACGCGCGGCGACTACCGCGCCCTCCCCGCCGAGGTTTCCGCCATGTATGCCCCCGACATCCGCGCCCACACCGATGCCCGCCGGGTGCGCATAGAGTGAGGCCGCGCCGTGGGGAGAGATCGCGCCGTGCCGCGCCGGATTTGCGGCAGGCGTGTTGTCTCAACCGGTGTCACCCCGCCGCCGGATTGCATGGCGCGAGCGACTCGCCCGTGCTTCGCGGCGCCAGCTTCCGAAAACACGAGAAAAATTAGATGACATGAGGTGGCCAGGCCGGCGGGAAACGCGCAACCTGACCACGATATGCATACTGCATCAAAACTAACGAACCGAAAACAAGCCCTCCGCCAACGCGCGGCAAGGCAATAAACGCGTCGCGGCCAGGCCGCAACGCCTGAAACCGGGCATCGACGTGCATTGGACGCAGTGCACGGTGGTAGCGCAATTCGACGGCGCCTCGCCGCGACCGGCGCAACGTTTCACCCCGGAGAGCTTCCTGGCCTGGGTGGCGGCGCAGCAAACGGAGGCGCACGAGGTGCACAGTTGCTACGAAGCGGGCGCGTTCGGCTACGGGCTGCACCGCAGGCTGGTGGCCTTGGGAATCAAAAACGTGGTGGTGCGTCCGCGCGACTGGGACGAGTATCACAAAAAAGTGAAGACCGGCCGGCGCGACGCGCCGGCGCTGTGCGGGATGCTGGTGCGCTGGCAGGCGCTGCTGCTGGAAATGGACCGGCAAATCGCGGCGCTCACCGCCTTGATCGAGGCGGCGGACGCCGGGGAGCGACCCGTGGGCGTAGGCGCGCTCACCGCCGGGACGCTGGACCGGGAGGCGGGTGACTGGCGGCGTTTTCAGAACCGCCGCGAGGTGG
>JAITDF010000028.1 GCA_031282705.1 Opitutaceae bacterium
GCACCGGCGCATGGATGGCCAGCCGCCCCTGCTCCTGCAACAAACGCACGGCCGCCGCGGTAAAACTCGTCGACATCGACGCCACCCGGAACCCCGACCCCGCCCCCGGCCGCCCGCCCCCCGCCGCGACCACCCCCGCCCCGCCCGCGTGCGCCAGCCCCGCCCGCGTGACAATGCCATAAGCCACGCCCGGCGCCGCGCCCTCCGCGACCAGCGCCCCCACGATGCGCCCGACCTCCCTGAGCGCAGCCGCGCCCGGCACATAATCGGAACCCCCATGCAAACCCGGAGAAATCATGCACCGGCAAAAGCAAAGCCCATGCCGGACGCAAAATAAAACCCCGCCCTTTTTTTTCTCCACGCCCCGCATCACATCCCCCCATACCTCCCATTTCTCCCATCTCTCCCATACCTCCCATACCATATATATATCCTCCCCCCGGCATCATATAGCCCCCGGCTATGCAAAGCATAGCCACCGGCTTTTCCAAGCTGGTATGACGCCTGCTAAATTGCCGGCATGGCCACAACACACCCGACCACCACCACAAACGCCGCCGCCCCCGCCGCCCGCAGCCGCCTCAACCGCCGCGACTTCATGCGCCTCACCGGCGGGCTCGCCGCCGGATTCGCCGCCGGCGCCGCCCTCACCTCCCTCACCACGCGCGCCCACGCCCAGGACGCCGCCCAGCGCCCCGCCCGCCGCCCCGGCAAACGCGACAACGAACTCAACATCCTCTGCTGGGAAGGCTACAACACCGAGGACGTGCTCGGCCCCTTCCGCAAAACCCTCCCCGGCGTCAAAGTCAAAGCCGAGTCCGGCACCGACGACCCCAGCATGATCAACAAACTCCGCGCCGGCGAAACCCGCCTCTGGGACCTCATCAACGTCAACCAATGCTGGGCCCGCGGCGAAATGCTTCCCGAAAACCTCATCGTCCCCCTCAACCGCCCCCGCTTCGAGCCCTACATGGAAAAAATGATGAAATGGTTTTATAATTCCAAGGACGGCATCACCCCCTTCGCCCTCTCCCCCGACGGCAGGGACATCATCGGCCTCGTCCAGCGCTTCGGCCCCAACACCTTCGTCGTAAACACCAAAAAAATCTCCCGCGCCACCGCCGAGGACCAGGGCCTCCCCATGTTCCTCGACCCGAAACTGAAAAACCGCTACGGCGTCCTCGCCTACGACAACTGGAACGTCATCCACCTCTGCATCACCGCCGGCTTCGATCCCTTCCGCCCCCACACTCCCGACGAAATCGAACGCTTCGGCAAAACCGCCCGCCAAATCTTCGCCAACACCAAAATCATCTCCGGCGACCTCATCCAGCTCAACCAGGCCCTCGTCAACGGCGACATCGACTGCTACTTCGGCGGCGGCACCTACACCGTCTCCACCGCCCGCCACGAAGGCTTTTCCGAAATCCGCGGCATCTCCCCCCTCCGCGGCCCCATGCACGGCAAAGGCGCCACCCAATGGTTCGAGCTCACCTCCCTCGTCAACAACCCAGACCTCAGCCCGCGCGCCTCCGACTTCCTCGAATTTGTCCAGCGCCCCGAAATCTGCAAAGCCGTCGCCTTCGCCGAGGGCACCTACAACCCCGTCTCCCAAATGTCGCAGCCCGAAGTCTTCGCCAAATTCAGCAAACAGGACCTCGACGCCCTCCAATGGGAAACCCTCGAAGAGGACATGAACCGCAGCGTGGACTACCAGATCATCCCGGAAAACGACCTCCTCACCACCATCTACAACGAAGCCAAACGCACCCGCGCCTGACCCCGCGCGCCCGCCGCCAACCACCAAACGCCACATGGTCGCACCGCTCCCGCCCACGACCCCAGCCACCACCGCCACCGCCGCCGCCATCACCACCGCGCCCGCAGATGCTGCTGACGCGGCGGCGGCGGCGGCGGAAATCCCAAATCCCAAATCCCAAATCCCAAACATTCCCGCCGCCGCGCCTCCCGCCGTCGTCGCGCCCGCCGTCGCCGCCGCGCCTCCCGCTGCCGCCGTGCCCGCCGCGCCTCTCGCCGTCGCGCCCGTCTCTCCCGCCCGCCAGCCGCCCGTGCGCGAAACCATCCTCGAAGCCGCCGGCATCACCAAACGCTTCGGCGCCTTCACCGCCGTCAACGACGTGAGCTTCCGCATCCGCGAAGGCGAGTTTTTCACCCTCGTCGGCCCCAGCGGCAGCGGCAAGACCACCCTCCTGCGCATGCTCGTCGGCATGGAAAAACCCACCGCCGGCGACCTCCTCCTGCGCAACCGCATCATCAACGACCTCCCCCCGAACCGCCGCCCCACCTGCATGGTCTTCCAGTCCCTCGCCCTCTTCCCCCACCTGAGCGTCGGCCGCAACATCGAGTTCCCCCTCGCCATCGCCGGCGCCGCCTCCGACGAACGCCGCACCCGCGCCTGGGAACTCCTCGCCCAGCTCCACCTCGACCCCAACCGCTACTACGACAAAAACGTCATGCAGTGCTCCGGCGGCGAACGCCAGCGCGTCGCCCTCGCCCGCGCCCTCGCCTACGACCCCGAAATCCTCTTTTTCGACGAGCCGCTCTCCGCCATCGACGCCCGCCTGCGCAAAGTCCTCCAAAAGGAACTCAAGGACATCCAGCGCCGCACCGGCAAAACCTTCTGCTACGTCACCCACTCCCTGGAGGAGGCCATGGTCATGAGCGACCGCCTCGCCATCCTCCGCGCCGGCGCCATCGAACAAATCGGCACCCCCGACGAAATCTACGCCGCGCCCCGCAACGCCTTCGTCGCCGAGTTCATGGGCGAGGTCAACCTCCTCCCCGTCACCGGCCGCGACGGCACCGCCGCCGGCGCCTGGGACACCGGCCGCGCCCTGCTCCCCCTCGCCCTGCCCGCGCCCCTCGCCCCCGCGCAGAGCCGCAAACTCCTCATCCGCCCCGAATCCCTCCGCTTCCTCAAACCCGGCGAACAGGCCGGCAACGCCATCCCCGTGCGCATCCTCAACGAATTTTCCCTCGGCTCGCGCATCCAGTATCACGTCGAGGCCGCACCCGGCTGCACCCTCACCGTCGAACGCCTCCGCGAAGACCGCCCCGACACCCCCGCCGCCGCGCTGCGCCTCGGCTGGGAAATACAAGACAGCCAGCTCCTCGAATCATGATTTCCCGCGACACCGACAACAACACCGCCCCCCCCCCCCCCGCCCCCCCCCCCCCCCCCCCCCCCCCCCGCACCCCCCCCCCCCCCCGCCCCCCC
>JAITDF010000050.1 GCA_031282705.1 Opitutaceae bacterium
CCAAAGCCGACGCGGGAGGCATGGTTTTTTCAAAGCGCCCGACCGGGGCGGCGGGGTGGCGGCGTTTTGAGTTGCGCCGGGCGGGCGGGCGGGTGACGGGGACGGGCGGCGGCGGGACGGGTGGCGGCGGGGCGGCGGGGGCGTTTTCCGGCTTGTCGGCGCCGGGGCGCGCGTGTTTGTCTCCACCGGTTGCAGCCCCCCTGTTTCCCGTTCACAAGATGCCCGACGCCAATTTTCGCAAACTTTCCGATCTCCGCGCCTTGCTGGAATCTTTCGGGGCGGCGCGCGCCGCGCGGCGCGCCGCCACCGAGCCCGCGCTCATGGAGGGGCTGCACGCCGTTTTTTCGCAACTCGGACGCGCCGCCCGGCGGGGCGATTGCGCGGGTTGCCGCGAGGCCGACGCCAGGTTGCACGAGTTCATCATGGAGATGGCGGATGTGCCCGGTCTGGCCGGGGCGTGGAAACTCGTGTGGGAGGAGCTCACGGCTTTCTATCAGCCGCGTTTCGACCAGGACGTGGCCGGCTGGCGGAGGTGCATCATCGAGCACGAATACCTGGTGGAGACCATCAGGCTGGGCGAGCCCACCGCCGCCGAGGAGGCGGTGCGCTATCATGTCGAGGCGACGTGGGTGAGCCTTTCGGCGTCGTTGCGCCAGCCGGTTGCCGCGGGGGGCGATCCGCTTTACCTGGCCACCCGGCACATGGCGGCGCATTTGCAGCATCCGTTGCGGCTCGACGAGGTGGCGGCGCGGGTGGCGTTCACCAGTCCGCGGCATTTGTCGCGCCTTTTTTTCCAGCGTCACGGCATGGGGTTCAAGGCTTGCCTGCAAAAGATGCGCATGGCCAAGGCCGCCGAGTTGCTGGCGGGCACGCGTCTGCCCGGCGCCACGATTGCCAGGCGCGTCGGCTATCACAGCCTGTCGCTTTTCGCCCGGCATTTTGCCCGGCACCACGGTTTTTCCCCGCGAAGGTGGCGGCAGGCGGAGAGCCGTGAGGAAGGCGGGATCATGGATGCCATCACCGATCCTTTTGCGCAAAAGTGGCGGCAGGCCGGGCGCCGCGGGAGGGCGGGGGCGTGAGGGGGAGTGAGGGAAGATTCAAGCGTGAAGAGCGAAAGATGAAGGGTGGAAGCCGGGGAAAGCTGCGGTGGTTTCGGGGAAATGGGAGACATGGGAGATATGGGAGATATGGGAGGCATGGGAGGCATGGGGTGCAACTGGGAGTGATGCCCCCTCTTTCTTCTTTCTCTTTCTCTTGCTCTTTCCTCTTTATCTTTCAGGCTTCCCGCTTCGCTCGGAACTCACTGCCCGTTCCTGACGAAAGATAAAGATAAAGAGAAAGAGGAAAGAAGAAAGGGGGGGCATCACTTTGGGTTGCACCCGGAGGCATGGGAGGCATGGCGTTTTCCGGGGTGCCGGCGGCGGTGGCGGCGAAATCGGCACGGGAGGGCGGGCCGGGCCCGCGCCTTTTTGAATGCGCCCGCCGGTCGCGCGATGGATTGTGATTGACGTTTCCTTTTTGTTGCCGGTTGGCTCAGGCCGGATTTGCCCCATGAACATGACTGAATCAAAATCGGGAAAAGCAACCCGTCCGCGTCTGTCGCCGCCGGCGATTGGCTTGTGGGCGGCGGTGGCGGCGCTGCTGGGCGCGGCGGCGGCGGTGATCGCGCTGTCGCGTGGCGAGCCGGTGAACGCCATATGGGTGGTGATCGCCTCGGTGTGCGTCTTCGCGCTGGCCTACCGTTTTCATTCGGCGTGGCTGATGGCCAGGGTGCTCACGCTCGACGAGACGCGCGCGACGCCGGCGGTGGCGTTCGAGGACGGGAAGGATTTTGTGAAGACGCACCGGTGGGTGGTCTTCGGGCATCATTTCGCGGCCATCGCCGGGCCGGGGCCGCTGGTGGGGCCGGTGCTCGCGGCCCAGTTTGGTTATCTGCCGGGGCTGTTGTGGATTCTCGTCGGGGCGACGCTGGGCGGGGCGGTGCATGATTCGCTGGTGCTGTTTTGCTCGATCCGGCGGCGGGGCAAGTCGCTCGGGCAGATGGTGCGCGAGGAGGTGGGGCCGTTCGCGGGCGCGGTGGCGTTGATCGGCACGGTGGCGATCCTGGTCATCATCATCGCGGTGCTGGCGCTGGTGGTGGTGCGGGCGCTGGCGGAGAGTCCGTGGGGGTTGTTCACGATTCTGGCGACGGTGCCCATCGCGATGGCGATGGGGGTGGGGCTCAAGTCGGGGCGGGTGCATGTGGGGTGGGTGAGCGCGTTCGGGGTGGTGATGCTGCTGCTGTCGGTCGCCGGGGGGAAATGGATACAGGGGACGGCGCTGGAGGGGTGGCTGACGCTGGGGGGCGCGCCGCTGGCGTGGGGCATCATGGGCTACGGGTTGCTGGCCAGCGTGCTGCCGGTGTGGCTGCTGCTGGCGCCGCGCGATTATTTGAGCACGTTCATGAAGATCGGGGCGGTGGCGCTGCTGGGCGTGGCGATTGTTTTTCTGGCGCCGACGCTGCACATGCCGGCGTTGACGCGGTTCACGGACGGGAGCGGGCCGGTGTTCGCGGGGAAGGTGTTTCCGTTTTGTTTCATCACCATCGCGTGCGCGGCGGTGTCGGGTTTCCATGCGTTGATTTCGTCGGGGACGACGCCGAAGCTGCTGGCGCGGGAGGCGGACATCCGGGTGGTGGGCTACGGGGCGATGGTGACGGAGATGCTGGTGGGGGTGATGGCGCTGGTCGCGGCGTGCGCGATGCAGCCGGGGGAGTATTTCGCCATCAACATGGCCGGGGCGCCGGCGGAGGTGACGGCGCGGGTGACGGAGCTGGGCTTCCCGGTGAGCGAGGGGCAGATGGCGCGGCTCGCCGCCGACGTGGGCGAGAAGACCATGATCGGGCGCACGGGCGGGGCGCCGACGTTCGCAGTGGGCATGGCGCGGATGTTTTCGGGGGTGCTTGGGAGCCCGGCGGCGATGGCGTTGTGGTATCATTTTGCGATCATGTTCGAGGCGTTGTTCATATTGACGACGATCGACGCGGGCACGCGGGTGGGGCGGTTTCTGGTGCAGGATTTGCTGGGCGGGGTGTGGAAGCCGCTGGGCGACACGCGCTCGGCGGCGGCGAGCTGGGCGGCGAGCGTGCTGTTCGTGGCGGCGTGGGGGTGGTTTTTGTATCAGGGGGTGGTCGATCCGCACGGGGGCATCAATTCGCTGTGGCCGATTTTCGGGGTGGCGAACCAGTTGCTGGCGGTGATCGCGCTGTCGCTGGGGGCGACGGTGCTCATCAAGATGGGGCGGGCGCGCTACGCGTGGGTGGCGTGGCTGCCGCTGGGCTGGCTGCTGTCGGTGACGATGACGGCGGGCTGGCAGAAGATTTTCGCGGCGGACCCGCGGCTGGGTTTTTTGAGCGCGGCGCGGGAGCTGGCGGGGAAGATCGAGGCCGCCGGCGGCGGCGCCGGCGCGGCGGAGCAGGTGGCGCAGTGGCGGCACCTCATGCTCAACAATTACATAAACACCACGGTGACGGCGACGTTTCTGGTGCTGGTGCTGCTCATCGTGGGGGCCAGCGCGCGCACGTGGTGGCTCATGCTGGCGAGGGGCCGGGTCATCCCTTTGCGCGAGGAGCCGCGCGTGCAGGCGGCGGGCGGCGGATAGCGCGCGTTGCCGGGCGGAAGCGGCGGGTCTGGCGGCAGGGGCGGGTCGCCCGCGGGCTTGGTGACTTGGTGTTTTCCCGGAGGAACACAGGCGGCCGCCCGTGCCACCCGGCCCGCCGCATACCGGGGTTCCCGATAAAAACGCGCCGCGGACACCATGCGGCGTCCGCGGCGCGTCCGGGCGGGTGAAGCGCCGGCGTCAAAACCTGCGCGGCGTGCCTCAGCCCACCGCGATTTTGCGCGGCTTGCGCGATTCCGCCTTCGGGAGCGTGGCGCGCAGCACGCCGTCGGCCAGCTCGGCGCGGATTTTTTCCACGTCGATCGCATTGTCGTGGCGCAGCTCCAGCACGAAGGGCCGGTCGGTCGTCTCGCGATGCAGCGCCGTCCAATCCTGCGGCTGCCGCCATGCGACGCCGCCGCGGATGACGAGCACGCCGTCGTGGTCGGTGATGTCGAGCGTGTCCTTGCCCACGCCGGGCAGCTGGACGGTGAGCGCCCAGGCGTCGTCGCCGGCGGGCTTCACCTCATAATAGGGACGGGTGCCGGGCGTCTGCGCCGCGCTGTCGTCGCCGGCGGCGGCGGCGGAGGGCTGGTGTTTGAACGAGGGGACGAGTGAGTTGAACAGTGTCATGTTGGTTTCCTCCTGATGAGTGGTTTGTTTTCGGTGGGTTTGTTTTCCTTTGCGGAGTGTCTTTTGCGGAGTGTTGTTGATGCGCGCCGGAGGGCCGGCGGGTCAGTTGACCGAAATCGCGATTTTGCGCGGTTTGGCCTCCTCCTTTTTCGGCAGGGTGATGGTGAGCACGCCGTTCTCGCTGGTCGCGGTGACTTTGCCTTCCTCCACGCTGTCGGGCAGGTCGATCGCACGGCTGACGGAGAAGCTCTCGCCGTCGTTTTCATCCCCGGTTTTGCGCGAGGCGGAGATGTTCAGGCGGCCGTCCACGATCTCGACGTTGATGTCGGAGCGGGCGATGCCGGGCAGGTGGGCGCGCACGTAGGTGTTTTCCTTGTCCTCGTAGAGGTCGATCGGGAAATTCCCGTCGCCGCGGAGGTCGCCGACGTTGCCGAGCACGGATTCGAACCAGCGGTCGATTTCGCCTTCCAGGCCGGCCCACGGGCTGCGGCCGCCGAACGCGAGGCCGCGGATGTCGGGTTGGGTGTAGTGTATGAGTCTCATGGTGGTTGTCCTTTCTTTGGTTGGTTTCTGGTTGGTTTGGATAAGTTTTGATGAACGGGCTTTTCTGGCCGATGGCATTTGCATAGCCGGAGCGATGCCGGGTTGCCGAGCGCGGCAACCCCGCGTCCATGAGCGGGTTGTCTTCCGGGGGGCGGGCGCGGTGCGAAAAAATGTCCGCCTGCGTGTCACGGCCGGCGGGAAAAAACGTCACGGTCGCGGCATGACATTTCCCAAGGGGGGGCGGTTCAAAATGGCGGCGGAGCGCTGGAAACAAACCGGCCCGGCCCCGCTCACACGGCGGCCTGCCCGACGATTTCGAGGTTGTAGCCGTCGAGGCCGACGACTTTGCGCGGGTTGTTCGTGAGGAGGCGGATTTTGCGCAGGCCGAGCGCGGTCAGGATTTGCGCGCCGACGCCGTAATCGCGGAAGCTCAGCGGCGGGTGCCGTTCCCCGGGCGCGGCCGTCAGGCGCCCGACGATTTGCGCGCCGGAATCGCACGGCTCCATGTAGAGCACGACGCCGCGCTTCTCGCGCGCGATGGCGGCGAGCGACGCGTCGAGCACGCGCGCACTGTCCGTGCCGCGCAGCCGGAACACGTCGCCGAGCAGGTTCGCGCTGTGCACGCGCACCAGCGCCGGCTCCGGGCCGGGCTCGCCGGCGACGATCGCGTAGTGGCGGCGCCCGTCGATCCTGTTGCGGAAAACATGCACGCGGAAATCCCCGTGCACGGACGGAAACGGCGCCTCGCAAACCCGCTCGACCAAGGAATCGCGCCGCACGCGGTGCTCGATGAGTTGCGCGATGGAAACCATGCGCAGGCCGAATTTTTTCTTGAACCCGATGAGCTCGGGCAGGCGCTGCACGGTGCCGTCGTCGTTGACGAGTTCGCAAAGGATGCCGACCGGGCGCAGGCCGGCGAGGAGCGCGAGATCGACCGCCGCCTCGGTGTGCCCGGCGCGCTCCAGCACGCCGCCGGGCCGCGCGCGCAGCGGGAACACGTGGCCGGGCTGCACGAGCTGGTCGGCGCCCGCGTCCGGATCGGCGAGGATGCGGATGGTGCGCGTGCGGTCGTGCGCGCTGATGCCGGTGGAAATGCCGCCGGCGGCGTCCACGCTCACGGTGTAATCGGTGCGCTGCGCCTCGCGGTTTTGCTGCACCATGGGGCCGAGCCCGAGGCGGCGGAGCTGCGGCTCGAGCGCGGGCACGCAGACGATGCCGCTGCCGTAGCGAATCATCATGTTGACCTTCTCGGGCGTCGCCTTCTCCGCGGCCATGATGAGGTCGCCCTCGTTTTCGCGGTTCTCGTCGTCGGTGACGATGATGAGTTTGCCGTCGGCGATGTCCTGGACGGCCGACTCGATGGAATCAAACGAAGACTGAATGCTGGAAACGGGCATGGGAAAAGGATTGCGCCAAGCCTCGCCCGCCGCGCCCCGGCATGTCAATGCGGGCCTGCAAACCGGCCGGACGGGGGGGCAACAGGAAGTGATGTCACTCCCTCAAAAGGCGGGTGCAACCCAAAGTGAGCCCCCCCCCTCTTTCTTCTTTCCTCTTTATCTTTATCCTTCTCTTTCCTCTTTCCCCCGGCACACACCTGACGAAAGAAGAACGAGAAAAAGGAACGAGAACGGACGCCGCCGCGCCCCATCAGCCAGTATAAAAACAAGGCGGAACCAAAGGCGCAACCAAGGTCGCGCCGATCAGTATTCCAGCTCGGCGTAGCGGGCGTATTTTTCCATCACGAAGTCGATGTCCTTGTCGCCGCGCCCGCTCAGGTTCACGAGGATGCTCCGCGCCGGGCGCTGCCGCGCGAGCTTGACCGCGTAGGCGACGGCGTGCGCGCTCTCCAGCGCGGGGATGATGCCCTCAAGCCGCGAAAGCTGGAAAAACGCCCGGATCGCCTCCTCGTCCGTCGCGGTGCCGACGACCGTCCGCCCGATGCTGTTCAAATAGGCGTGCTCCGGCCCGACAGACGGATAATCGAGGCCGCTCGCCACCGAATAAACCGCCGCCGGCTCGCCCTTGCCGTCCTTGAGCATGATCGAGTTGAACCCGTGCATCACCCCCTCGCTGCCATGGCTGAGCGAGGCCGCGTGGTCGCCGGGCGCGGCCCCGCGCCCCAGCGGCTCGACCCCGTGCAGCTCGACCGGATCATCGAGGAACCCGGAGAAAATGCCCATCGCGTTCGACCCGCCGCCGACGCACGCGACGACACTGTCGGGCAGCCCGCCGGTCATCCCGACAAACTGCTCGCGCGCCTCGATGCCGACCACGCGCTGAAATTCGCGCACCATGAGCGGAAACGGATGCGGGCCCACCACCGAGCCGATGCAATAGATGCTGTTCACCGGGTCCTTCAAGTAGGACTGGAACGCGGAATCGACCGCCTCCTTGAGCGTGCGCGCGCCGAACGACACCGGCACCACCGTCGCCCCGAGTATCCGCATCCGCACCACATTCGGATGCTCCTTCGCGATGTCCACCTCGCCCATGTGGATCTCCACCGGGATGCCGAAATACGCGCCCGCGGTGGCCAGCGCCACGCCGTGCTGCCCCGCGCCGGTCTCGGCGATGAGCTTTTTTTTGCCGAGATATTTCGCGAGCAGCGCCTCGCCCATGCAATGGTTGAGCTTGTGCGCGCCGGAGTGGTTCAGGTCCTCGCGCTTCAAATAAATGCGCGCGCCGCCGATTTTGTCGGAAAGGCGTCCGCAGTAGGACACGGGCGTCGGGCGGCCCTGGTAGTCGCGGCGGATGCGGCGCAACTCGGCGATGTAGTCCGCGCTGCGGCTGACGCGCTGGTAGGCGGCGTTGATTTCGTCCATCTGCGCCTGAAGCTCCGGCGGGATGAAAGAGCCGCCGAACTTGCCAAAAAAGCCGCGTTCGTCGGGAACTTGACGATGAAGGGGAATCGAAGGTTTTGTGCTCATTGAAGAAGGGAAAATGTTACCATCGGGTAAATTTCCACGGACCGCGAGCACGAAAAACAGGCGCCGCCGCCGGGTGCAACAGGAGGTGATGTCACTCCCTCAAAAGGCGGGTGCAACCCAACGTGATGCCTCCCCTCTCTTTCGGGCACTTTGAAAAAGCATGTCCCGCGCGGAGGCTTTTGGGAAGTAGGGCGAGCGTCCCGCTTGCCTGACAGGAGCAGGATGCTCCCGCCACTTCAGGGCGGCACGTTTTGCGGCGCGCTTTGCGCGCCGTCAGGCAAGCGGGGTCAAAATTAGGGACAGGTCAAAAATGAAAACCCGCGCAAGGGACGGATTAAAAACAAAGGGCATCATGGTGTCGTTTCGTCGGCGGCGGGCAGGGTGGGGGACGGCGGTTGCAGGCCGAGTCGTTCGTATCTCCTGGCAAACACACGGTGGAATTCGTCGCGCTTTTCCGGCGGAAGCCCGGCGGCGATTTTGCGAATGGCGGCGCGCAGTTCCATCCGCGTCTGCGCGAAGGCCCTCATGCGAATCGCGCGCCTGTTTCCCGCCGATTCGCGCAGTATCGCCTCCACTCGCGCCGTTTCTTCCGGCGTGAGCGCGAGCGCTCTGGTCAGGTCGGCCTGGATACGGCCGATGATGCGCTCGGATTGCGCCGGCCATGCCTCGGGGCCGGCCTGAAGCCGGGTGCGCAGGGCGCGGGCGCCGAGCCACACCGCGCCCACGCCGCCCGCCGCGACGCCAAGAAGAAAGACCGCGGCGGCGGCGATCCACACGCGGCGGCGACTCGGGCGGCGCGGCGGCGGCGGCGATGCCGGTTGCGGGGCGTTCACAGCGCACCTCCCCATTGCGCCCAGTCGAGCGCGCCCCAGACTTCGGCGATCTGCCACGTGATCGCCGCCGCCAGCACGCACGCGGCGGCGAGGCACGCGGGAATGACGCGCCTCGCGGAGAGCCAGTCGGACAATTCCGCCAGCCAGTCCGCCGGGCTGCCGGCCGCCGGCGGCACGGCTTGCGCGGAGGCGGCCTGCGCGGAGGCCCGCCTGACCGCGCGGAGCAGCGCGGCGGTGTCCACGGGCGGCGGCGAGTCGTCCGCCGCTTGTTGAACCAGTTTGCCCCAGCGCGCGGGATCGCGGGCGGGGCCGGTGTTGTTTGTTGTTGTTTTCATGGTGGAGCGGGAGGGGGGAAATTCAGAAAAGCCCGAGCGTTTTCAGCCGTGCGCGCAGCCGTCCCCGCGCCCGCCAGGCGCGGAGTTTGGCCGCGGTCACGGTCCAGCCAAACTGCGCGGCGATTTCCGCCAGCGAATGGTTTTCCAGATAATGCAACGTGAGCAGCGCGCGATCATCGGGCGGAAGCCCGGCCAGGATTTCCTTCACCTCGCTGGACGCGGCGCGCGCCGCCGGATTGTCCGCCGGATCGATCGCCTCGGGCACCGCCGTGCCGCGGCCGGGAGGCGGGGCGTCCGCATTGTCCGGCTCCGCCATGTGGCGGCGGCGCACGGACTGGCGTCGGAAATAGTCGCGGCCGACATTCGTCGCGATGCGCAGCAGCCAGTGCGCGAACGGTTGCCCCGTCCGCCAGCCGCCGAGCCCGCGCACCATGCGCAGAAACGTTTCCTGCACGAGATCATCGAGGTCCGCCCGGTTGTGCGCGAAGCGCCAGAGCAGCCGCGCCACCGCGTCCCGATGCCGCATCACAAGCGATTCCATCGCATCGGGGTCGCCCTCGCGCGCACGCAGCGCGCAGGCATCGTCGCCGTCCGCGTTCGCGTTGCCGGCGGCGGATGCGGCGCGCGCGGCGGCGCGCGTGGGATGGGTGTTCACGCGGATGGCCGGTCTTGCAAAAACATGAGCCCGGTCCGGCGCGTGGCAAAAAAATGCGCGCAGGTTTTGTGTTTCGGCGGCGGCATGGTTCACAACCCTCTTCAACGCACCGCCGCCGGCCTTGGTTTCGGAGAAGGTTTCGGAAAAAAGTTTCGAGGGACGCGAAACCGCTTTGCCGCCGCTCCCGTTAAGGGAATGTGCCATCGCAATCATAAATCAAACATTCAGCAGTCATTCCATCATCATCATGCAAACAATCCGCATATGCATCACCGCCTTCATTCTCTGCGCCGCGACGCTCGCTTGCAACGCCTCGGATCCGTCCGGGGTCTGGAAATTCGAATTCGAGGGCCCCCGGGGACGCAAACTGGAGTCCACGCTCACGTTGAAACTGGACGGCGGCCGGCTCGGCGGCGCCATCGACAACCGCGGCGGCAGGGTGAAGATCAGCGACGCCAGGCTCGAAGGCGATCAAGTCTCGTTCAACGTCGTGCATAAAATCCGCTTGCGCAAGTTTGCCATCAACTATTCCGGCAGGCTGGACGGCGACACGATCAAGGGGACCGTCTCCACGAAGGCTCGGGATGGAGGGATGCGGAGCCGGGAGTGGGAGGCGAGGCGCTCGAAACACCCGCCGCGCTTCATGCCGGCATGGTCTCGCGCATCGGCGTGGTGGCGGTGGCATCCCCGGGCGCATCAGTATCGATGCCACCGGCATGAGGCTCATTGTTGCTGCGTGGCGCCGGGCCAAAATTAAGGACAGGCCAAAAACGAAAACCCGCCCGCTGCCGTCCGCCGGCGAGGTTGCCAAGCACACAAGAACCGCCACAGTAGGGGACATGCCAATGACACTTGAACAAATCGTTGAGGAAACCGCGCAATGGCCGGTTGACGCCGTTGCCGAGCTTCTTGACCGGATCGCGCTCGCCAAACACGGCGGCATGGACGCCGCCCGCATGGACGCGTGGACTGCAACCGCCCTGCGGCGTTGCGCCGAGCTCGACAATGGTCAGGCCGGGTTGATCCCCGGCGAGGACGCCAGCGCGCGCATCCGCAAGATCGTCGGACGATGAAGCCTCACGGGTTCCATCACGAGGCGCTTGAGGAATACGCCCGGGCGGCCGAGGATTACGCGAAGATCAGCCCTGAGCTCGGCGGACGCTTTTATGACGAAATCGAGCGCTTGATCGGCGAGATCTGCCGCGCCCCGACGCTTTACCGGCGCATCCGCGGCCCTGTCCGCCGCCACTTCTCGACGGTGTTCCCTTTTGCGATCCTCTACGAGGACCGGCCCGACCACGTCCGCATTGTCGCCGTGATGCCGATGCACCGGTACCCGGATTATTGGAAACGCCGCCGCCCGGCCTGACCCTTTCGGCTTGCTGATTTGAAAAGACTCCATTGGTTATTGGAGCCTCCAAGGGCAAAATTAGGGGGCAAAATTAGGGACAGGCGAAAAATGCAACCCCGGCGCAAAGGGGTTTCCCATGCACAGCTTGCCGCCGCCGTGGCTGTTTTTGTTTGCGTCGGAGCCGCCCGGGCGGCTCCATTTGGCGCCAATCCACAATCTTTTCCGCCATGAACGAAGTCCTCGAATTCCTCAAGAAAGCCGGCGTGTATTTTCTCGCCACCGTTGACGGCGGCGCGCCGAAAGTCCGCCCGTTCGGCACCGCGTTGCTGTTTGAAAACAAACTCTACTTCCAGACCGGCAAGGCCAAACCCGTCTCGCGCCAGCTCGCCGCCAACCCGCGCGTCGCCATCAGCGCTGTGGACGGCGACCGCTGGCTCCGCATCGAGGCGACCGCCGTCAACGACGACCGCGTCGCCGTCAAAAAGGCCATGCTCGACACCCACCCGGAACTCCGCGCCCTCTACGACGAAAACGATGCCAGCACGCAGGTGCTTTTCCTGCGCGACGCCACCGCCACCATCCAATCCTTCTCCGGAGAAAACAAAACCGTCCGCTTCTGATTTTCCCGCCGCGCCGCCGGCACCGCCGCGCCAATCGCCGCCCGCCGGAGCCGTCCGAAACCCGCCGCCCCATGAAAAACTACGTCTCGCAACTGGTCGAAAAACTCCGCGCCGCGCGCGCGCTTGTCATCACGCCGCCCTACGTCGAGCTTGAGCCGGAGTTTGACATCCCGGAAATCCGCGGCGCCGAGGAATTTCTTGCCGGCCCGCAAGACAATTTCGAGGGATATTTCAAGATAAGGCGTGCCGAGTTCCCGCCCGATGACAGGCTCACTGCCGCGCAAATAAAAACGCTCGCCAACGAAATGCTCTCGCTGCTCGCGGCGCACAATTTTGCCGCCGACCTCCCCGACGACATCACCCCGCGCGACGCCTACAACGCCCTGCTCCGTCGTTGGGACGGCGAGCCTGTCAGCTACGTGTCCAGCGGGCACAGCCACCTGGATTTTTACGACGATCCTGAACTCGAACGTTATTACGCGGAATGGAAAAAAGAGATTGATGCCGAATTCGCGGAGCCGGCCTCGCCGGCACCGGCAGGGCGCCGGAAGAAAACCAAAAAATCCGCAAGGGTAAGACCAAGGACAGGGTCAAAACCAGAGACAGGTCAAAACTGAAAACTCGCGGGCGTGGTGAAATCCGGCAGGATGCCGCCGATGCGAAACGCGGGTGCCGATTTCGGGAGGTGGAGATGCGCGGGCCGGTTCACGGGTTCTCGGTCTCGTTGCCCAGATGCATCCTGACTTCAGCGACGGACCTTCCGAATCCGGGGTCGCCCGCCTCTGATTCGAAGATTTTTTTCGGGCGCGTTTTTTGTGCGGATAAAAACTCGCGGAATCCCCGGCGTTTTCAACCGACCAACGTGCGATTTCCTCCCGGCGAAGGTGAAATCCCAAGGGTGCTTTCCGGATGCCTTCCGGGGTGACGTGGATTTGCCTGAGGCAGGCAACCACCGAGGCGGCGGTTTTATATAACTGATGTTACGCGACGGCCAGTTTTGGTAGGGCGGTCTCGCCGAGACCGCCGTCGTTTGCCTCGTGGTGCTCGCGGCGGTCTCGGCGAGACC
>JAITDF010000086.1 GCA_031282705.1 Opitutaceae bacterium
CCCCCCTCCGCCTCCCCCCTCCCCCTCCACCCCCCGCCTCCGAAATCCGCCTGCTCAACTCCTCGGAAAACGCCACCGGGCTCATCCGCCCCCCCGGCGCCCCCCCCCGCGTCCTCCGCATCAACCGCCCCGGCTACCACCCCCGCGCCGGCATCGCCTCCGAACTCGACTGGATCCTCGCCATCCGCCGCGACACCCCCATCCTCACCGCCGCGCCCATCCCCGCCCTCGACGGCGAATACATCCAGCACATCTGGCACCCCGCCGTCCCCGAACCCCGCCACTGCGTCCTCTTCACCCACCTCGAAGGCGCCGAACCCGATGAAAACAACCGCCTCGCCGCCTTTGAACTCCTCGGCGAAGTCACCGCCCGCCTCCACGCCCACGCCCTCGCCTGGAAACCCCCGCGCCCCCTCCGCCGCCTCCGCTGGGACTTCGACACCATGCTCGGCCCCGCCGCCCACTGGGGCCCCTGGCAGCGCGGCCCCGGCCTCACCCCCGCCCACCGCCGCCACCTCCGCCGCCTCCTGCCCGTGCTCCGCCGCCGCGCCGCCGCCCTCGGCCACTCCAAAAACCGCTTCGGCCTCATCCACGCCGACCTCCGCACCGCCAACCTCCTCGTGAAAGACGGTGCCGTCGCCGCCATCGACTTCGACGACTGCGGCCACTCCTGGTTCATCTACGACCTCGCCGCCGCCCTCAGCTTCCTCGAACTGCACCCCGCCGCCCCGGCCCTCATCGACGCCTGGCTGCGCGGCTACGCCAAAGTCCGCGCCCTCTCGAAAACCGAGACCGCCGCGATCCCCACCCTTGTGATGATGCGCCGCCTGCTCCTCCTGGCCTGGCTCGGCTCCCACGCCGGCACGCTCCAGGCGCAATCCGCGGCCCCCGGCTTCGCCGAAGGCACCGCCACGCTGGCCGAACGCTACCTGACCGAATCCACCTGACCCCGCCGCCCGCCGCCGCCCGCCGCCCCTCCCGGCGGCGGCGGGCGGCGGGATTTTTCGCCGGCCCGGCGGGGGGGCGGGGGGCGGGGCGCGCTCAGTAGGGGGTGAGCACGAAGTGCTTGTCCTCCCCGTCGGCGAGGGTGAGGACGCGGGCGATTTCGATGTCCTCGTGGAACGGCGCGCCGGGGCGCGGCTGGAAGCGGCAGAGGAGGATGTAGTCGCCGGGGGGAAGGGCGTCGAAGCGGTAGCGGCCGAGGGCGTCGAGGAGGGACTGGCGGGTGTGGCGGGCGAGGCGGGGGTCGCGGGGGCCGGGGTCCTGGTTCGCGGTGATGGCTTCGTCGCGGGCTTTCATGCAGCCGGTGTAGGGTATGAGTTCGACGAGGCCGCCGCGGAGCTGGCCGAGGGCCTGGCCGGCGAGGGTGGCGGCGCCGGGGGCGGCGTAGGGGGCGAAGGGGGCGGGGTCGTAGGGGATGTCCACCCGCGCATAGGGGCTCTGCGTGCGCATCAGTTCCGCGGCCTGCGCCGCGATGCCCGCGATGCAGGTTTCTATCGCCTGGCGCATGGCGGAGTAGCTGTCGGCGCCCTTGCCGGTGGCGCAGGCGCCGCTGCCGTTCAGGGTGAAGCGGGCCGTCCCGTAGGCGAGGGTGGCGGCGGCGGTGTAGGTGTAGCTGACTTTGAAACCGAGGCCGTGGCTTTCCCGGACGAGGTGCGTGGTGTCGATGGAGACGCTGGCGGGGGCGGGGGCGCCGCCGCCGCCGCCAGCACCGGCGCCCCCGCCGTCGCCGATGAAGGCCCTTGCCCAGATCGGGCCGGTTTCGACGTTGTCGCGCGCCGAATCGTCGGTGATCAACGGTTCCACGCGGGTGGCGTCGGCGGGGGGGAGCGCGGCGTGCACCGCCTGGTGGTTGAAGAGCCGTTGCCTGCCGGCAAAGGCGTTGGGGCGGAAAGTCACCGGGCGCGAGGCGCAACCGGCGGCAAGGCATGAGAGGATGGCGAAAAGGACGGCAAAACGGGGTTTCATCGGGCGCACGATGCCCGCGGCGCGGTGTTTTGTGAAGTTATTTTTCCGGGATTGTCCGGGCCGGAGTCCCTTTGCCGGCTTCCGTGCGACGGCTGCCGGGGGGCGCCGGTGTCGCGCGGCTCCGTCGTGCCGCGGGCTTCCAAGCCCGCCACCCCGCGCGGCATCCGCCATCCAAAACAACGGCATCCCGCTTCTTTTTCACGCGAGAAAAAGCAGTTTTCACGCTCGCCAAGGTGCGTGGCGCGCTCGCCAAGGCGTGTGGCGAGATCGCCAAGGCGCGTGGCGCGCTCGCCAAGGCGCGTGGCGAGATCGCCAAGGCGCGTGGCGAGATCGCCAAGGTGCGTGGCGAGATCGCCAAGGCGCTTGGCGCGCTCGCCAAGGCGCTCCGCGAGCGGGCAAAAGCCCGCCGGGGCCGGGACAAGGGGGAAGAACAGGGAAGAACGCACAACGAGGGATGAGGGCCGCGGAATGCCGCCGCCGCTTGCGTTGTTGGATTGACTGCCGGCGGCGCGAACGGGCAGACCCTGCGTGCCGTGCCCGTGCCGATTTCAGCCCTCGAACAAAACCAGCCCCCCCCGCCCCCGGCGGCGCGGGCGGACGCGCACGCCTACGGCCGGCCCGCCGGCCCCTGGCCGCGCCGCGCCCGCCCGCCGGGCGCGAGCCGCAAGCTCACGCCCGCCGAACTGGCCGCCGCGGTGCTGCACGAGGACGCGCACCTGCTGGTCATCAACAAACCCGGCGACATCCCCTGCCACCCCTCGAAGGACGGCCCGTGGTCGAGCCTCTCGGGCGCGGTGCGCGAGCATTTCGGGGCGGCGGCGGCGCACCTGGTCTTCCGGCTCGACCGCGAGACCAGCGGGGTGGTGGTTTATGCGCGCGACCCGGCGACGGCGCGGCGCCTGCAAACCGCCGCGCAACACCGCCGTTATGAAAAAACGTATCTCGCGATTTTGCACGGGGAGATGCCGGCGCCGGCCACCGTGGACCGGCCGCTCGGCGACGATTACGACAGCCCCGTCACCATCAAAAGCCGCGTGCTCCCCCAGCCGGAGACGCCCGGCGCGCCCCCCGCGCAACCCTCGCAGCCCGCCGTGACGCACTACGAGCCGCTCGCGCGCGGCGGCGGCTTCACGCTGGCCCGCGTGCGCACCGAGACGGGGCGCAAGCACCAGATCCGCGCGCACGCGCAATGGCTCGGCCACCCGCTCGTCGGCGACAAGCTCTACGGCCCGGACGCGCGCCTGTTCCTCGAATTTATCGAGACGGGCTGGACTCCCGCGCTGGCGGCGCGGCTGCTGCTGCCGCGGCAGGCGCTGCATTGCGGGACGGTTGACCTGCGCGCGGCCGGCGTGGCACGGGTCTTCACCGCGCCGCTGCCCGAGGACATGGCGGGCTTTCTGCGCGCCGCCGGCCTGCAAGCGCCCGAAGCGTGAGCCCGTGGCGGAGAGCCCGTGGCGGAGAGCCCGTCCGCCCCCGCATGGTCTTTTTCCCCCCGTGCCGCTTTCCCCGTCTGTCGTCCATCGCCCATCGTCTGCCGTCTGTCGTTTCTCGTTCTCTTTCCTCGTTCTCGTTCTCGTTCTCTTTCCTCTTTCTCTCATTCGTCGCCCGGGGCGGGGGGAAAGAGGAAAGAGGAAAGAGAAAGAGAAAGAGAAAGAAGAACGAAGAACGAGGAAAGAGTTTGACCAAGGCCCGGCGCGGCCTATTTTCGAGGACGATCCTCTGCAGTGTTCGAGGCGCTTTCCAATAACCGCTCTTTGCCTTTGAATTATTACGGGAGTCAAACCCATCACGGAAGCTGTCAGGCCGTAAACCGGACGACAAACGCCGCGAAGGCGACGCCCACCTTAGTATAAAAAGGACCAGAGCCTTTGGGCGCACGGCACAGGCGGAGGATCATTTTTTTGACTGATGGGACGCGGCGGTCAGTTTTTGATTTGCGATCCGATATCCCGCCCCACCGCGCACGCCCCGCACCCGCCCCGGCCCGCACCGCGCGCGCCGTCAGGACTGCGGCGGCTTTTGCAGCTCGGCGATCCGCGCCTTGGCCTGATAGCCGTGGGAGGTGGTCGGAAAAGTGTCCGCCGTGTATTGGTAAATCGCGATCGCCTCCGCCTCGCGTCCCAGCCCCTCATGGCAACGCCCGCGCAAAAACGCGATCTCCGCCCTCAATTCCCCGTCGGGCGCCTTGTATTTTTCCGCCTGGAAAAGATTGAGCAGCGCGGCCTCGTATTTGCCTTTCGCGATGGAACGCTGGGCGGAGTGCATCGCGCCCAGTTGCGCCAGCGAAGCGCAGCCGGCAAGGACGGGAAGCGCGAGGACAAGCGCGAGGGCGGTGACGCGGGCGAGGCGGTGTTTTGCTTTGGACATGTTCGGGAGGATTGAGGCCTCGCCAATGGAAACCGCCAAAAGCCCGATATCAACCGCGAAAAAACGCGAAACGCCGCGAAATGCCCGGCGGGTGTTTTTTCTTGAACAAATCATTCCCGCTTTCCCCGGTTTGGCATTTCGCGTTTTTTCGCGTTTTTTCGCGGTTGAAATCGGGCTTTTGGCGGTTTCCCCCATGTGCAGGCCGCCCCCGGCCGCCCTGTCCACGGGCCTTTCCGCGCGCCGCCAAAAACCTTCTCGCCTCCCGCCCGCGCCCCCGCGATAGTGCCCGCTCCATGAAAGCAGGCATCATCGGTGCGTCCGGCTATTCCGGCGAATCCCTCGTCAAGCTGCTCCTCGCGCACCCGCGCGTCGAACTCGCGGCCGTCACCTCGCGCTCCCGGGCCGGCAGGCCGCTCGCGGAAGTCATCCCCTCGCTGCGCGGGCGGGACCGCGGCCTGAGATTCGTCGATTCCGACGCCGCCGCGCTCGCCGCCGGCGACATCGACCTGTTCTTCCTCGCGCTCCCCCACGGCGCCGCCGCCGAATACGCCCGCGTGCTCCTCCCCGCCGGCAAACGCGTCATCGACCTCAGCGCCGACTTCCGCATCGCCGACCCCGCCGCCTACGAACGCTACTACGGCCCGCACCCCGCGCCCGAACTCCTGCCGCACGCCCGCTTCGTGCTGCCCGAGCTCACCCCGCCCGCTTGGAAAACCGACGCGGCCGTGCGCCTCGTCGCCGCGCCCGGCTGCTACCCGACCAGCATCCTCGTGCCGCTCGTCCCGCTGCTGCGCGACGGCGTCGTCGCGCGCGAGCACATCGTCGTCAACTCCTGCAGCGGCGTGAGCGGCGCCGGCAGGAAACTCGACGAAACCTACCTCTACGCCGAACGCGCCGAAAGCGTGAAAGCCTACGGCCTGGTGAAACACCGCCACCTCGCCGAAATCGAGGAACAGCTCGCCCTGCTCGGCACCGGCGGCGAACCGGTCGCCATCCAGTTCAACCCGCACTTCGCGCCCATGCGCCGCGGCATCGCCACCACCATCACCGTCCCGGCCAAAAACCCCTCCATCGACGCGCTCCGCGCCGCGTGGGAAAAAGCCTGCGCGGGCCGCCCCTTCGTGCAAATCCTCCCCTCCGGCGAGACCCCCGACACCGCGCACGTCGCCGGCACGAACCGCGTTGACATGTCCGCCGTGCCCGACCCGCGCACGGGCAACTTCGTCATCACCTCGGCCCTGGACAACATCATGAAAGGCGCCAGCGGCCAGGCCGTGCAAATCATGAACCTCTGGCTCGGCTTCGACGAAACCGCCGGCCTGGTCTGATCCGGCCTGATGCCCCGCCCGCGCCCCGCCTGCGCCCCGCCTGCGCCCCGTGCCCCGCGTCACGCCCGCGCCCCGCGTCACCGGCCGATGTTGCGCGGAAGCCGTCCGGGGGCCTTTGGCGGGACGGCCTCCGGTCCGTCCGCGCTGCGGCGGGTTTGCGAAAATGGGAGAAATGGGAGAAATTGGAGGCATGGGAGGCATGGGAGAAATGGCGTTCTCCAAGGTGCCATTTCTCCCATATCTCCCAGTTCTGATGTTACGCGGCAGCCAGTCTTTTGGCAGGGCGGTCTCGGCGAGACCGCCGTCGG
>JAITDF010000141.1 GCA_031282705.1 Opitutaceae bacterium
TGACGTACTGCAGACTTCCAAGTCTGCTCCGAAGCTCATGCCTGATTGCGGGTTCGCGGCCAGGCGTGAGTTTTAAGCAGGTTTGGAAACCTGCGGTACGACGGAACCGCGTAACATCATTTACTAAAAACGGTTGAGACAACCAATGGCAGGCGACCCTCCGGTGTTCTTCGTTCTCTTTGTTGCCTTCTGTTCAATTTTTATAGGTTCCCATTTATTGGAAATTTCGCGGTTTTTCGCGATTTTCGCGGTTGGTTTGTTTTTAATTTTTGGAGGCTCCCTTTGCAGGTTTCCTGATGCTTGTTTTCGCCGCCCTCACCCTTCCCTTTGTTTTCCCGCGGCGAGTCGCGCGCGGATGTCGTCGGCCACGCGCCGGCTGATCGGGTAGCGCGCGAACACGGCGAGCGCGGCGAGGAACATGAGCGCGGGGATGCCGCAGTAGCAGGCTTTCATGAGCAGGAGCGTGCCGGGCGGCTGCGCGCCGCCGAGGTCGCGGTTGAAGCCGATCCAGGCGAGCACGTAGCCCGAGACGGCGAACGAGAGCGCGATGCCGGTCTTGAAAAACCACCCGTAAAGCGCGCCGAAAAGGCCTTCGCGGCGCGTGCCGTTGTGGAGTTCGTCGAGGTCGCACACGTCGGCGATCATCGCGTGGCAGAGCATGAAGATGGCGGCGTTGTCCACGCCGGCGAGCACGGCGTTGGCCAGCACGAGCCAGGGATGCGCGGGCACGAGCAGAAACCAGAGCGCGGCCATGCGGAGCACGCCCCAGGCGAGCCCGGCGATGAAGATTTCCTTTTTCCCGAAACGCACGGACAGCCACGCCATGAGCGGCGTCATGCACATCGAGCACACCAGCCAGAGGGTGGTGTGCCAGCCGACGAGCGCGGACGCGGCCTTGGTGTCGCCGCCGAAGAGGTAATAGACGTGCACGTAGAAACCGAGCCCGCCGACCATCGAGGTGCCGACGACGATCAGGGTGAAGGCGGCGGTGAGGCGCATGAACGGGCCGTTGTCCATGGCCGCCTTCACGCCGGCGATGAACGAGGTCTTGGGTTTTTGCTTCCCCTGCGCGGCGGTCGGGGGCGGCGGCGCGGGCGCGGGCGGCAGGGGCCGCTCCTTCACCAGCAGCACCGGCGCCAGTCCAAACAAAAGCAGGATCGCCCCCGCGCCCATGCCCACCCAGCGCACGCCCTCGACGGTGTCGGCAAACATGTTCCGCTGCGTGAACCAATACAGCCAGCCCACGAGGATTTGCCCGACCGGGCCGAGCGCGCTGGGAAAGGCCATGAGCTTCGTGCGTTCGTCGTAGCTGTCCGCGAGTTCATAGCCCATCGCATACCACGGCACGGAAAAGAAACCGAGCGCGAGGTAGAACAGGAACGACGCCGCGGCAAACCAGCCGAGATACTGCGCGGCGGCGAGGCCGCGCGGGAACATCCACATCGCGGCGAAAAAGACGCTGGTGCTGATGGCGCCGGCGAGGATGAACGGCTTCCGCCGGCCCCAGCGCGTGACGGTTTTGTCCGACCAGTAGCCGACCAGCGGGTCGGTGACCGCGTCCCACACGCGGCCGAGCGCCAGCAGGGTGCCGACCGCGCCGGGGTTTACGCCGAGCGCGACGTTGTAGATCGGCAGGGCGAGCTGCTTGGGCGCCTGCTTGGCGGTCATCACCGACAGGTTGCCCAGCCCGTAGCCGAGCTTGGTTTTGAAGGGGAGGGGCCGGCCGGATGGTGGCGGAGTCTGGGACATGGCGGTTGCGGGATGCCGTGGAATGGATGGCGTGGAATAACAGCGTGTCAGGGCGCGGCGACGCCGGGCGGGCGTTCGCTGCGAAACGGCGGCGCGGGCAGGCCGGCTTCGTTATACAGCGATGCCGGCGGGTCGTTGTGCCAGGCGTAGCGCGCATGGAGCGGCTCCGGCACGGCGTCGGAGGACAGCCAGACCGTTTCGCCGTCGATGCGGGCCTGCGCCGGGTGCCAGGTGTTGTCCGGGCCGGCGATTTCAAAACCGGGCAGCCCCGGAAGGCGGGCGTGCAGGCCCTTGGCGTGGGAGAAAAACACCCGCAGCCGGCGACCGTCGCGCACGGCGCGCTCGAAGACCGGCCCGGAATACTCGCCGCCCCGCCCGTAGGTCCGCGCCAGCGCGATGAGCGCGAGGCGGCGGCCCGCCTCCTGTTTGTTGCCGGGGTGGATGTCGTTGGAGTTGCCGATGTCGATCGTGATGGCGGCGCCGGTGCCGGGCTGCCGCAGCCCCGCCATCTGCGCCTCGCGCTGCAAGGCCCAGAGTTGTCCCGTGGGATCGTTTTTGCGGGTGAGGTTGGCGAGCTGGACAAAATAAAACGGGAGCGGCCCCGACGCGAAATCCTCGCGCCACTGCCCGATCATGCGCGGGAAAAGGTCGGCGTATTCGCCGGGGCGGGCGGCGTTGGTCTCGCCTTGATACCAGATCACGCCGCGCACGGCGAGGGGCAGCAGCGGGTGGATCATGCCGTTGTAGAGCGAGGCGGGCATCCAGCGGCTGCCGTCGCCCTCGGGCGCGCGGGGCGCCTTCGCCGCCGGGGCGCGGTTTTCCTTTTTCGCCGCGGCGGATTCCCGCTCCCATTTTTCCTTCGCCTTTTTGTAGGCGGCCAGCTTGGCGGGATATTCGTCGAGCCGCTCCCGCCAGCGCGCCTGAATCGCGGGCCAGAACGGACTGGCGCGCAGCGCGCCGGCGCTCATCCACGATTCGATTTGCGTGCCGCCCCACGAGCTGTGGATCAGGCCGACGGGGACGCCGAGGCGGCGGTGCAGCTCCCGTCCGAAAAAGTAGGCGGTGGCGCTAAAGTTGGACACGGTTTCCGGGCTGCAAACCTCCCACGCGCCCCCGGCGGCGGTCGCGGGCCGGGGCGCGGCCGCGCGGGCGATCTTCACGTGGCGGATGAGCGGGTGATCGGCGGCGGCGATTTCCGCGGCGGCGTTGTCCACGCGGGGAACCCGCAGCTCCATGTTGGACTGGCCCGAGCAAAGCCAGACCTCGCCGACCAGGACATCGCGCACGCGGACGGTCTGGCCGCCGGAGGTGACGGCGAGCTCGGCGGGCTTCGCGTCGGCGGGCATGGGGTCGAGCCGGACGAGCCAGCCGCCGTCGGGGCCGGCCCTGACGGTTTTCGTCTGCCCGTGAAAGACAACGGCGACCTGCCCGCCCGGCTCCGCCGCGCCGCGGACGGGCACCGGCATGTCCCGCTGGAGGACAACGCCGTCGCCGAGGAGCGGGCCGAGCGTGAGCGCGGACACGCGCAGGAGGCCGGCGTTGAGCGCGACGGCGAGCGCAACGGCGGGCGCGAGCGGGCGAAACAGGCGATGCGTGGTTGATAATGGGATGCAAATCATGGCGGATGAGGGAATGACGGGCGGGTCAGAAGGAGAAGGAATTGCTCCAGGTGAGGGTGCGGGGCTGGACGAGTTGCAGGCGGTCGGGCACGCCGTCGGCACGGGCGCGCACTTCCAGCGGCTTGGTGTCGTCGAGGATGTTGCGCACGCTGAGCTGGGTTTTCCAGCGCACTTTTCTGCGCAAGAAACTTCTTTCATAGGCGATGAAGGCATTGGTCTGCCAAATGTCGCGGCCATGATAGGTGACATCGCGATTGATGGTGCCGTCCTCATTTATGCCAAAGCCGGTGATGGTGCGATCCCGGTAGCGCACCGAGCCGCCAACCGAAACCCCGCGCAGCCAGCGCGGATTGGTGAAACGATATTTGGTGACGAAAGTGACGCTCAGGGGGCGGATGAAGGCGGCGGTGTCTCCCTCCATTGATTTTAATTCGCGGTGGTTCGGGAGCAGCCGGTTGTCTATAATATCATTGATCGTGTTGCCGCCGCTGCCCTCGCCGCCATGCAGACGCCACACGTCGTCGATATATTTTTCCAGATAGGTGTCGAGCGCGGGTGCCACTTTCAGGTAGGTGGTGTCGTTATAGGCGGCGGAGAGGGAGATGCGCCAGTTTCGCAGCGGGTTGTAGGTGAGGTCCATCTCGATGCCCCGCGCCTCATAGTCGCGGGTGTTTCTGGCGGAGCCGTAGCCGCCGCCCGACCGGCGGGGCGAGCTGTCGGGTTCGTTCAGGATATCCCATATGCTGTCGATGGCGCTGCTCGCGTCGTTGGCGGCGAGGATGCCGGTGA
>JAITDF010000152.1 GCA_031282705.1 Opitutaceae bacterium
TCTTTCTCTTTCCTCTTTATCGTTCTCGTTCTCGTTCTCGTTCCTCGTTCTCTCTTCAAAAAATTCCCACTGAAAAAAGAGAAAGATAAAGAGGAAAGAGAACGAGAACGAGAGAACGAGAACGAGAACGATAACGATAAAAACAAACCTCCCGCCATGAACCCGCACCCATCACCCGCCAACCCGCAAATCCCCCCCGCCGCTCCCCCCGCCACCCCCGCCGCCGCCATCACCGATTTGAGTCGATTGCAGTCGATTGCAGCCGAAGCCGCTCCCGGCGCCCCCTCCTCCCCCGCCGCCATCACCCCCCAGCAATGGAAATGGTCCGCGCTCGCCGGCATGGCCTCCTACCTCGACGCCGGCTCCATCGTCGCGCTCGGCGCCGGCCTCGCCCTCTTCCAAACCCGCCTCGGCCTCACCGACGGCATGGTCGGCTTCCTCGCCGCCATCGGCCCCAACGCCCTCGGCTGCGCGCTCGGCGCCGTCTTCGGCGGCTGGCTCGGCGACCGCCTCGGCCGCAAATTCATCTACCAATACGACCTCATGCTCTACGCCGCCGGCATCCTCTGCATCGCCCTCGCGGCAAACTGGCCCATGCTCCTCGCCGGCACCTTCGTCGTCGGCCTGGCCGTCGGCATCGACGTGCCCGCCTCCCTCGCCCTGGTCGGCGAACTCGCCCCCGCCGGCGCCCGCGGCAAACTCCTCGGCTTCACCCAAGTCGCCTGGAGCCTCGGCCCCGTCGTCGTCCTCCTCCTCGCCCTCGCGCTCGCCCCGCTCGGCCTGACCGGCATCCGCATCGTCTTCCTCCACCTCTTCATCGTCGCCGCCGTCACCTGGGCGCTGCGCCGCGGCCTCGCCGAGTCCGCCCGCTGGAAAGCCGCCTCGAAAAACGCCCCCGGCTCCCGCCGCCGCGTGCGCGCCCTCTTCTCCGGCGCAAACCTCCGCGCCCTCGCGTGGACGGCCGTCATCTACCTCTTCTGGAACCTCGCCGCCGGCACCGCCGGCATCTTCAACCCCTACATCATCAGCACCCTCGCCGCCGGCGGCCAGGCCGCCAGCGTGGGCCTGTCCAGCGCAAACTTCATCATCACCATGCTCGTCACCATCACCGTCTTCATGCGCTTCGCCGACCGCAGCCACCGCACGCGCCGCCTCCTCTGGGGCGTCGGCGCGGTCATGCAAATCGCCGGCTACGGCATCTACCTCCTCCTGCCCTTCGCGATCCCCACGATCGTCTTCAACATCATCCTCTTCGCCGGCGGCGCCGCCCTCGCCGGCGAGGCCTTCTACAAGGTTTTCAGCCAGGAACTCTTCCCCACCATGCTCCGCGGCACCGCGCAAGGCATCACCTTCGGCATCGCGCGCACCGTCCTCGCCATCTGGAGCTTCTTCGTGCCGATGCTGGCCCACGCCGACATCCGCCTGATCGCCGGCCTGCTCACCCTCTTCCTCCTGATCAGCGGCCTCACCGGCTTCTTCTTCATGCCCGACACCTCCGGCAAATCCCTCGAACAAATCGAAGCCGAGCGCGCCTCATGACCTCTGCCGGTCGCCTGCGTAACATCCTTAAACCTTAAACATGCCCGCCACCCTCGCCATCACCAGCCTCCGCTGCGAATACCTTGAAAACCCGCTCGGCATCGACGAGCCCCGCCCCCGCCTAAGCTGGCGGCTCGAATCCAATCGCCGCGGCGCCCGCCAGACCGCCTGGCGCATCCGCGTCGCCGCCACGCCGGAAGCCCTCGACGCCCCCGGCGACGCCGGCCTCCTCTGGGACTCCGGCCGCGTCGAAAACGACCGCACCACCCACATCGACTACGCCGGCCGCCCGCTCGCCTCGCGCGACACCTGCCACTGGCGCGTCGAAGCCTGGGACGAAACCGGCGCCTCCGCGCTCTCCGCCCCCGCCTGCTGGACCATGGGCCTGCTCTCCCCCTCCGACTGGCAGGCCCGCTGGATCGCCGCCGACCCCGAAATCATCCGGCGCGACCCCGCCGCCATCGCGCCCACGCTCACCGAGCCCGGCACCCCGGCGCTCTTCCGGCGCGAGTTCACGCTCGACCGCCCCGTCCGCCGCGCCACGCTCCACGCCAGCGCGCGCGGGCTGTTCGAGTTTCACGCCAACGGCCGCCCCGTCACCGCCGACCTCTTCGCCCCCGAGTGGACCGACTACGACAAACGCATCCACTACCGCACCTACGACATCACCGCCCTCCTCGCCCCCGGCCGCAACACCCTCCAAGCCCTCCTCGGCGACGGCTGGTGGAGCGGCTTCGTCGGCTGGCAGGAGACGCGCGCCCGCTACGGCTCCCTCGAAAACAGCCTCCTCGCCCAGCTCGAAATCGAACTGCACGGCGGGACGCGGCTCGTGCTCGCCACCGACCGCTCCTGGCGGTGCGCCACCGGCCCCGTCCTCTTCTCCGACCTCCTGATGGGCGAGACCTGCGACGCCCGCCGCGAACCGCGCGACTGGCTCCCCGCCCGCGAAGTCCCCGCCCCCGCCGCCGCCCTCGTCGCCCAACGCTCCGAACCCGTGCGCTGCACCCAGGAAATCACCCCCGTTTCCATGCGCGAAACCGCCCCCGGCGTCTTCATCTATGACCTCGGGCAAAACATCGCCGGGCGC
The DNA here is from genome assembly GCA_031282705.1 of Opitutaceae bacterium. Classification (GTDB taxonomy): domain Bacteria; phylum Verrucomicrobiota; class Verrucomicrobiia; order Opitutales; family Opitutaceae; genus Termitidicoccus. Next base: position 2,627 of record JAITDF010000152.1, read on the forward strand.
GTGCGCCTGCGCCTCGACTCCGCCCCGCCCGGCGCCCGCATCGTGCTCCGCCACGGCGAACGCCTCAACCCCGACGGCACCCTCTACACCGAAAACCTACGCCGCGCCAAGGCTGCCGACACCTACATCGCCCGCGGCGGCGGCGGCGCGGAGCTTTACGAGCCGCGCTTCACCTTCCACGGCTTCCAATACGTCGAACTCACCGGCTTCCCCGGCACCCCGCGCCTCGACACGCTCATCGGCCGCGTCATCCACTCCGCCACGCCCCCGGCCGGCGCCTTCGAGTGCTCGCACCCCGGCGTGAACCGCCTCTGGCTCAACGCCGCCTGGTCGCAGCGCGGCAACTTCCTCAGCGTCCCCACAGACTGCCCCCAGCGCGACGAACGCCTCGGCTGGACCGGCGACGCCCAGGTCTTCATCCGCACCGCCACCTGCAACATGAACGTCGCCGCCTTCTTCACCAAATGGATGACCGACATCGCGGACGCGCAGACCCCCGACGGCATCTTCCCCGACACCGCCCCCCGCCTCCGCGAAGGCGAAAACTTCACCGGCCTCGACGACCTCTGCGGCGGCGCCGGCTGGGCCGACGCCGGCATCATCGTCCCCTGGACCCTCTGGCGCGTTTACGGCGACCGCCGCATCATCGAAAAACACTGGCCCGCCATGACCGCCTGGCTCGACTACCTCGAACGCACCAACCCCGGCCACCTCCGCACCCGCGACCTCCGCAACAACTACGGCGACTGGCTCTGCATCCCCACCGACACCAGCTTCCGCACGCACTCGCCGATGAAAAACCTCCTCGCCACCGCCTTCTGGGCCGGCGACGCCGCGAAGATGGCCCGCATGGCCCGCGCCCTCGGCCGCGCCGCCGACGCGCGCCGCTTCACCATCATGTTCGAACGCGTGCGCGCCGCCTTCCAGCGCGAATACATCCTCCCCGACGGACGCATGGCCGTCGAAACCCAGACCGCCTGGCTCCTCGCCCTCGCCTTCGACCTCATGCCCCCTCGCCTCCGCGAACGCGCCGCCGCCCGCCTCGTCGAAAACATCCGCGCCCTCGACTGGCACCTCAGCACCGGCTTCATCGGCGTCGGCCTCCTCAACCCCGTCCTCACCCTCGCCGGCCGCGCCGATGTCGCCTGCCGCCTCCTCCTCCAGGAAACCCATCCCTCCTGGCTCTACCCCGTCCTCCACGGCGCCACCACCATCTGGGAACGCTGGAACGGCTGGACCGCGCGGACCGGCTTCTTCGAGCCCTCCATGAACTCCTTCAACCACTACAGCCTCGGCTCCGTCGGCGAATGGCTCTTCCGCCACGTCGCCGGCATCGAGCTCGACCCCGAAATCCCCGGCTTCTCCCGCTTCATCCTCCGCCCCTTCATCGCCCCCGGCCTCGACTTTGCCCGCGCCACCCACCAGACCCTCCACGGCGAAATCAAAAGCCACTGGCGGCTGGAGCGGCGGGAGGGGCGGGAGGGGCGGGAGGGCGTCCGTTTGCATTGGGAAATCACCGTGCCGCCGAACACCAGCGCGCAGGTTTTCATCCCCGCCGACCCCGGCGCGCCCGTCGGCGCCGACGGCCTCGCGCTCCTCGGCCGCGAGGGCGGTTTCGCCCGCTGCCACGCGCCGGCGGGCGCCTACACCTTCACCAGCGCCTTCGACCCCGCCCGCGCCGCGCCGGCCCCCTGAGCCATGGAACGCCTCGCCGCCCATTACCTCATCGAAACCCCGCTGCCGCCCGAGGCCGCCGCCGCCGTGATCGCCGGCGAGCAATCCTCCGGCACCTTCACCGCCGTGCCCGGCGAGACCGCCGCCCTGAAAGCCCGCTTCGCCGCCCGCGTCGAAAGCGTCACCCCGCTCGAAACCGTGCCCGCGCCCTCGCTGCCCACCGGCCGCGCCCCCGCCCCCGCCCACCACCGCGCCCGCGTCAGCATCTCCTGGCCGCTGGAAAACTTCGGCTTCAACCTGCCCGCGCTCGTCTCCACCCTCCAGGGTAATCTCTACGAACTCGCGCAATGCTCCGGCCTGAAACTGCTCGACTTCGACGTGCCCGCCTCCTTCGCCGCGCACTTTCGCGGCCCGCGCTTCGGCATCGCCGGCACCCGCGCGCTCGCCGGCGTCGGGGGCCGCCCGCTCATCGGCACCATCATCAAGCCCGGCATCGGCCTCTCCCCCGCGCAAACCGCCGCCGCCGTCGCCGCGCTCGCCGCCGCCGGCATCGACTTCATCAAGGACGACGAACTCATGGCCGACCCGCCGCACTCCCCGTTCGACGCCCGCGTGGACGCCGTCATGCGCGCCATCCACGACCACGCCGCCCGCGCCGGCCGCAAACCCGTTTACGCCTTCAACATCACCGACGAGTTCGACGCCATGCGCCGCCACTACGACAAAATCGTCTCCGCCGGCGGCGCCTGCGCCATGATCAGCCTCAACAGCACCGGCCTCGCCGCCGCCAAAAAAATCTGCGACCTCGGCGCCCTCGCCATCCACGGCCACCGCAACGGCTGGGGCATGCTCAACCGCCACCCCCTGCTCGGCATCGACTTCCCCGCCTACCAGAAACTCTGGCGCCTCGCCGGCGTGGACCACCTCCACGTCAACGGCATCGCCAATAAATTCTGGGAGCCCGACGACTCCGTCGTGCGCTCCATCGCCTCCTGCCTCGCCCCCCTCCACAACCTCCCCCCCGTGCTCCCCGCCGTCTCCTCCGGCCAGTGGGGCGGCCAGGCCCCGGAGACCTGGCGGCGCACGCGCACCCTCGACCTCCTCTACCTCGCCGGCGGCGGCATCCACGCGCACCCCGGCGGCCCGGCGGCGGGCGTGCGCTCCCTGCAAACCTGGTGGCGCGCCGCCGCCGAAGGGCTCTCCTTCGCCCAGGCCGTCGCGCGCCACCCCGGACTCGCAAAATCGGTTGAAAAATTCGGCCCGAAAAAATGACCGCCGCACCGCAACTCCTCCTCGCCTATTACGGCGACGATTTCACCGGCTCGACCGACGCGCTCGAATCCCTCTCCCGCGCGGGCGCCCGCACCGCCCTCTTCATCGCGCCGCCGTCCGCGCGGCAACTCGCGCGCCACCCCGGCCTCCACGCCGCCGGCGTCGCCGGCCTCGCGCGCTCCATGCCCCCGGCGGAAATGGAGACGGAGCTGCGCCCCGCCTTCGCCGCGCTCCGCGCGCTGCGCGCCCCCCACGTGCACTACAAGGTGTGCTCCACCTTCGACTCCTCGCCCGCCATCGGCAGCATCGGACGCGCCATCGACATCGGCGCGGAGACGTTTCGCGCCCCCTTCGTGCCGCTGCTCGTCGGCACCCCCGCCCTCGGGCGCTGGTGCGTGTTCGGCAATCTTTTCGCCCGCATGGGCACCGGCGGCGGCGGCGCCATCCACCGCCTCGACCGCCACCCGTCGATGAGCCGCCACCCCGTCACGCCGGCGGACGAAAGCGACCTGCGCCTCCACCTCTCCCGCCAGACAAAAAAACGCATCGCGCTCTTCGACATCCTGCACGTCGCGCTGCCCGCCCGCGAAGCCCGCGCCGCGCTCGACGCGCTGCTCGGCGGCGGCGGCGCGCCCGAAATCGTCCTCTTCGACGTGCTGGAGACCCGCCAGCTCGCGCGCATCGGCGCGTTGCTCGACGCCTTCGCCAGCCCCGCCCGCCCGCTCTTCTCCGCCGGCTCCTCCGCCATCGAAACGGCGCTCGCCGCGCACTGGACGGAGCAGGGCCGGCTGCCCCCGCCGCCCTCATGGCCCGACCCCGGCCCGGCCCGCCCGCTGCTGGTGATGTCCGGCAGCTGCTCGCCCGTCACCGGCGCCCAAGTCGCCTGGGCGCTCGCAAACGGCTTCGCCGACGTGCCGCTCGACGCCGCCGCGCTCGCCGCCGCCGCCGGTGGCAGTGGCGTCGGCGGAAGTGGTGGCGGCAGTGGTGTCGCCGACGCCGCCGTCGAAACCGCCATCCGCGCCGTCATCCGCCACCTCCAGGCCGGGCGCCATGTCGTGGCGCACACCTGCCCCCGCGAAGGCGACGCGCCGCCCGGCCCCGCGGGCTCGGCGGCGATCGGCGCCGCGCTCGGGCGCATCGCCCGCGCCGCCTTCGCCGCGGGCGCGGCGCGCCGCCTCGTCATCGCCGGCGGCGACACCTCCAGCCACGCCGCCCGCGCCCTCGGCATCGAAGCCGTGGAGATGCTCGCGCCGCTCGCGCCCGGCGCGCCCCTGTGCCGCGCCCGCGCCCCCGGCTCCCCGCTCGAC
>JAITDF010000155.1 GCA_031282705.1 Opitutaceae bacterium
CGCGAACTCCGCCGCGGCAAGCTCGGTGACGCCGGCGCGCTCTCCATCCCGCCCCGCGCCACCCGCCGCGTCGTCATCCCCGGCGTGCCCGACCTCATCCCCGAACCCGGCGTCGAATACTTCCTCGAAGTCACCTTCACCCTCCGCGAAAAAACCCCTTGGGCCGACGCCGGCCACGAAGTCGCCTGGGAACAGTTCAAACTGCCTCTCCCTGGGAGCGCGGGCATTCCTGCCCGCAAACTCGCGGACAATGCGGACAATGCGGACAAGAATGTCCGCGCTCCCAGTTTCGCTGTCGCCGAAACCGCCGCCCGCATCACCGTCACCGGGAAAACCGTCGCCGGCGGCACCTTCGCCGCCGCCTTCGACCGCGCCACCGGCTACCTCGTTTCCCTCAAAACCGGCGGCGCCGAACTCCTCGCCGCCCCCCTCGCCCCGCACTACTGGCGCGCCCCCGTGGACAACGACCGCGGCAACAAAATGACCGACCCCGGCAAACCCGCCCCCGGCCGCCCCTCCGTCCACGGCCCCGGCGCATGGCGCACCGCCCCCGGTTCGTGGAAACTCGCCCGCCTCGACACCCGGACCGACGCCGACGGCAGCGTCACCCTCACCGCCACCGGACGCCTCGAATCGGTCAACCGCTCGCAAATCCTCGCGTGGACCATCCGCCCCGGCGGCGACATCCTTGTCCGCCTCAAACTCTACGGCGCCCCCGACCGCGGCGGCGCCGAACTGCCGCGCTTCGGCATGCAAACCACGCTCCGCCCCGGCTTCGACAACCTCGTCTGGCTCGGCAAGGGCCCGCACGAAACCTATTGGGACCGGCAGGACGCCCGCGTCGGCCTGTATAAAGGCAAGGTCCGCGACCAGTTTTTCCCCTATATAAAACCGCAGGAGACCGGCAACCACGAGTCCGTGCGCTGGCTCGCCCTCACCGACGCGCAAGGCCGCGGCTTGCTCGCCGCCGCCCTCCCCGGCGAAAATCTCCTCAGCGCCAACGCCCTCCACCACACGACCGACGACCTCTTTTTCCCGACGCACAAGAAAGGCCAGTATTATCCCTACCAGCTTCCCCGGCGCGACACGATCACGCTCAACCTCGACCTCCACCAGCGCGGCCTCGGCGGCGACGATTCCTGGCGCGCGCTCCCGCACGACCCCTACCGCCTCAACAACTGGACGCTCGAATACACCTACCGCCTCCGCCCCCTCGCCCCCGGCGACGACCCCGCCAGCCTCGCCCGCCGGCGGAACCAGATGCCTGAGCCGGCATTATGAGCCGGCCCGAAATCACCCTCCCTCGTCCTTCTTTCTCTTTCCTCTTTCTCTTTATTCTTTCCTCTTTCTCTTTCCTCAGCCCGCCGGAGAACGCCATTGCCTCCCATATCTCCCATATCTCCCATGCCTCCCATATCTCCCATTTTTCCGCCGCCGCCGCCCGCTGAGCCGCCCCCTTTCGCGCAACCACGAAACCAACCATGAAAAAATCAATATTCGCCCTCTTGTGCCTCGCGCCGGCCCTGTTGTTTGCCGCCCCCGCCACCGCCACCGCCGCCGCCGACATCACCCCGCTCATCACCACCCACGAATACCGCCTGACCATCGGCCGGAACACCTCCATCTATAAATTCCACCCCGACCGCACTTGGGAGGAATCCTACAAGGGCGACGTCAAAACCGGCCAGTGGAAACAAACCGGCCCCGGCGCCTTCACCATCGGCGGCTTTTCCTTTGTGCTCGAAGACAACGGCGCCGCCCTCCGCCGCAGTTGCGGCAAAACCTGGCGCCGCGCCGCGCCCCTCGCCTCCGCCACCGCCGCCCCGGACATCGCCCCCGCCATCACCGGCGCCGAATACCGTCTCGCCATCGGCCCGAACACCTCCGCCTACACCTTCTACGCCGACCACACGTGGGAGGAAAATTACCGCGGCGCCGTCAAAGGCGGCATCTGGCGCCAGACCGGCCCCGGCGCCCTCACCATCGGCGGCTTCTCCTTCACCGTCGTCCCCGAAACCACCGGCGCCGGCGTCGCCGCCGCCCTCCGCCGCTCCGACAACAAAACCTGGCGCCGCGCCCCCGCCGCCGCCGCCGTCTCCCCCGCCGCCGCCTCCTCCTTCTCCACTCCCGCCGCCGCGCCCGCCGCCAACGCCTCCGCCGCCCCCGACCTCATCCCCGCCGCCCCCGGCCACGCCACCCCCAACTACTGGTGCACTTGGTGGAGCCAGGCCGACGGCCGCCGCGACCCCGCGCTCCGCGCCGCCCGCGCCGCCGCCCTCGCCAACGCCCCCGCCTTTGACGGCGACCAAGGCGACCCCGCCCAGCGCGACGGCCTCAACCACCAGCTCGTCTTCGCCCCCGGCGGCTGGGCCCACGATTACCCCGACGCCCGCGCCGACCTCCACCTCGTCCTCGACGACGGCTGGGACGTCCCCTACGGCCTCGACTCCGCCAAATCCCGCGCCCCCTTCGGCTCCTGCATCCCCGACCCCGCCCGCTGGCCCGCCGACCCCGCCGCCACCCCCGCCCAACGCCTCCGCGCCCTCAACGACGCCGCCAAGGCCGCCGGCTGGCGCGGCCTCGGCCTCTGGATCGCCGTCCAAAAACAAGGCGAAACCGGCGCCCCCGCCAGCCCCGCCTACGACCCCGTCGACTCCCCCCACGCCCCCCCCCCCCCCCCCCGCCCCCCCCCCCCCCCCCCGGTGACCCCCCCCAGGCGCCCCCCCCGGCACAGGGGCCCCCCCCCCCG
>JAITDF010000160.1 GCA_031282705.1 Opitutaceae bacterium
GCTCCGTCGTACCGCAGACTTCCAAGTCTGCTTCGAAGCTCATGCCTGATTGCGGGTTCGCGGCCATGCGTGAGTTTTTAAGCAGGTTTGGAAACCTGCGGTACGACGGAAATGCGTAACATCAGTTATGAAGCGGGGTGGAGATGAAAAACCCGAGGGTCAGTCCCCGGCGAAGCCGGGGTTGCCGATGCCCTGGGTCATCAGGGTTTTTAATTCGTCGAGGTGCCGCCGGTGGATTTGGCGCGGGGTGGCGGCGTGTTTTTTGCAGAGCGAGGCGGCCATGCCGACGACCTCGCCCATCATGCCGCCGGTGCGCATGACGCGCACGGAGCCGAGGGCGACGTGGGTGACGCTGATGTTGCGGCCGGCCATGAAGAGGTTTTCGACGTTGCGCGAGTAGAGGCAGCGGTAGGGCACGGCGAGGGGGTTTATGCGGGGGGATTCCGAGGTGGCGAGGAAGGGTTCCTCGGTCATGCCTTCGAGGGGATTGGGGAAGTGGAGGTCAACGCCCCAGGTGGTCGTGAAGGAGCCGTCGGGGAAAACGGTGCCGTCGAGGAGGTCCTGCTCGCGCAGAATCACGTCGCCAAGGAGTCGGCGCGACTCGCGTTTGCCGGCGATGTGCGCGACCCAGACGAGTTGTTTGTCGGCGAAGTCCGCTTTTTTCCCGGAGCGGTTTTTCAAGAAATCCCAGTTGCCAAAAACGGCGCGGAGGGCGTGGTCGCGGATGCGCTCGATTTCGGCGACCTGGTCGCGGTTCATGCCGGCTTCCCACTGCCAGTCGCCGCGGAGCCCGGGCTGGCAGGTGCGTTCGTCGAACTCGATGGCCCAGGGGCACGCGGGGAAGGGCGCGGGGGCACCGGCCGGCCCGGCATACCATTGGACGGAGGCGCCCATGACCATGCGGTCGGGTTGCGCGGGGGCGCGCGGCTCGGCGGTCTCGGCGCGGCTTTCGCGGCCTTCGCGCCAGTCGGCGCCGGCCAGGAAGCCGATGGTGGCGTCGCCGGTGCAGTCGGCGAAGAGTTTCGCGCGGAAGCGGTGGCGTTCGCCGGTGAGGATGTTGGTGGCGATGATGGCGGTGATGCGCCGCGCGGCGGCGGCGCCCGGCGCGGCGGCGGAGGCGGAGGCACCGGCGGGGGCGGGCGCGGCGGCGTCGGCGGTTTCGACGGCGTCGGCCTGGGTGTTGAGGAAGAGGGTGATGTTCGGCTCGGCGCGGACGAGGCGTTCCTTGCGGGCGTCGTCGTAGTTGGCGGCGGGGCCGCCGTTGTGGCGGCGTTTTTCAGGGTGTTTTTTGGCGATGGCCATGATCTGGCGGCTGCGTTCGGCGCCGGGGTTTTCCTTGGCTTCGCGGATGTTCCAGTGACCGATGTTGTTGAGCTCGTCCATGAGGTATCCGAGCCTGGGATATGGCTGTTGCTCAATGCGGCCGGAGGCGCCGACGCGGATTTCGGAGCTGTTGTTGCCGCCGAGGACGGGGCGGTTTTGGATGAGGGCGACTTTGCAGCCGAGGCGGGCGGCGCTGATGGCGGCGCAGCAGCCGGCGATGCCGCCGCCGGCGACGACGAGGTCGAACGCGCCGGCGTCGGCTACGGGGCGGCGCGGGCGCGAGGCGGGCGGGGCGGCGGCGGGGTCGTCGGAGAGGAAAATGGCGTCGCAGCGTCCGTTGAAGCCGGTGAGGTCGCGGAGCGCGAGGGTGTTTTCCCCGGCGCGGAGGGCGACGGCGCCGCCGTCCTGCCAGTGCCAGCCGGCGCCCTCGGCGCCGAAGGTGACCGGGAGCGCGGCGCCGCCGGCGAGGAGTTGAAAGCGGCCGGGCGCGCCGGGTTTCCCCCAAGGCGCAACCCAGTCGCGCGTGCGCACCCAGACGCGCCATTCGCCGGTGGCGGCGACGCGGATGGTCGTGGTGGCGTCGCGCACGGGCACGCCGAGGCCGTGCGCCATGAGGTAGGGCGAGCCCATTTGCGTCACGGATTCGTTGTCCACGACCCAGCCGCCGCGGTCGGCGAACGACTCGGCCTCGACGAGGATGCTTTCGGCGCGGGAGGCGGAGGAGGGGAGGAGCGGCAGCAGCAACGCGAACGCGAGCGCCGACGGCGGGCGGAGGACGGGGGCGGGGATGGGCGTTTTCATCGCGGGCAATCTGTCCGGGGTGAGGCGCGATTGCAAGCATCCGCGGCAGGCGGCGGGGAAAGGGGGGGGCGTGTGTGTGGGGGGAGAGAGTGTGTGTGCGCCGGGCGTGGCGGCCCGGTTTGTCCGGCCCTTTGGCCCATTTGTTTCACATCCGTGCAAGAACTCGTCACACTGGAATGCACCGAAGCCCGCAAGAAAGGATTTGCGCTACGGGCACGCAGCCGCGCCGGTTGCTCACCGTGCCGGCGGTGCCGCGCCGGCGTGCGCGGCGTGTCACATCGAATGGTCGGCGGGCAGGTCTTCGCCGGACCAGATGCGTTGCTGCGTCCAGGGCATGTCCGGCTCGGTCCAGAACGGGTCGTCGGGCGGCAGCCCGAGGTGGACAAGCCCGACGGTGCACAGATAAACGCTGCCGGTGTTGATGTAGCTCTCGGCCATTTGCGGTTGCGCGCCGACGACGCCGCGCCGGAGCCAGCCGCCCTCATCGAATGTGCCGGGGGCCTCGATCATGCGCTTGATGACAGCGTGGAGCGCGGCCCGCACGGCCCCGCGGGGAAGCGGCGGGGGGAGCCGGTCGCGAAGCGCGACAAAACCGAGCGTTTGCAGCGCCCCGAAGCGGTAGGTCGAGGAGCGCCCGACGACCGGAAACGTGCCCTCCGGTGAAATCAGCTTTTCCTGGACGGTGGCGTAGCGGCGCGCGCGTTTTTGTATTTCGGGGAGGTGTTTCGCGACGGGGAGTTTTTTTTCGGCGCACACTTCGAGCACTTCCCAGAGCATGGGCTGGATGACGAAGCTGTTGTAATAATCCCACTGAAACTGCGCGCCGTCGCCGTAGGTCCCGTCGCCTTTATACCAAGTGTCGTGATCGGTGACGGCGGTCTCGATGGCCTCGATCTCACACTCGCCGGTGAACTTGAGCAGCGCGGCCTCGACGGTGGCGCTGAAGAGTTCCCAGTTGTTTTTGAGGGGTTTCGTTTTTCGCGAAACCTTGAGCGCGGCGATGACGTTGCCGCGCGCCGTCGCGTCGAGGTTGCCCCAGAGCTGACCCGGCGCGCGGAGCAGCGCCTGCGCGAGAAACGCCGTGTCCACCAGGGGCTGGCCGCGGGCGTCGAAGAGCACAAAGGCGGGGGATTCCGGGTCGGTGGAGAGGCGGATGGCGCGCACGGCGAGGTCGATGTAACGGGCGCGGAGCAGCCCCTCGGCGTCGGCGCCGGGGCCGAGTTCGAGCCAGGGGGCGATGCCGGCGAGCGTGCGCCCGAGCGCCTCAAGCGGGGCGAAGCGGTCGCGGGGCGTGCCGATTTTGGGGAGTTCCTCCTTCAACCTGCCCCCGGCGGCGGCGGCGAGCACCGGCCCGGCGATGCGGGTGAGCACGGAGACCTGCCAGGCGCGTTGTCCGGCGGCGCCGGGCGCGGGCGCGGGGCGCGGGGCGGCGGCGCCGGTCGCGGCGAGTTTGTAGATTTCCGACGCGGCGAGCAAAAAGCCGCCGGTGCCGTATTCCTGCGATGTGTTTTCGGAGTGTTTTCCGGGCGCGGCGCCGATGGGCTGCACGTAGCCGACCATGCCGTCGGGGTGCTGGCAGGCCCTGAGCGCGCGCCAGCCGCGATCGATCGCGGGGCCGTAGGTCTCCCCGTCGAGAAGCCCGGTGCGCACGCCCCACGCGAGTCCGTAAACAAAAAACGCGCTGCCGCTTTCCTCGCCATGCCCGTGCGCCGCGGGGTCGAGCAGGCCCATGCGCCAGAGCCCGTCGGCGGGCTGCAATTCGCGGATGCGCGCGGCCATGTCCTTGAAAAGCGCCTCGTATTTCGCGCGGCGCGCGTCGTCTTTCGGAATGTAGTCCATGATGCGCGGGAGCCCGGCGAAGACCCAGCCGTTGCCGCGCGACCAGAACATTTTTTTGCCGTTTCGTTCGAGAAAGCGCACGTCGGAGCCGTTCTTCACGCGCACGGGTTTGAAATCCTTGTCGTGCGGCATGTAGTTTTTGTCGCGGAAAAACAAATGCTCGTCCTTGTCGTAAAGGTAACCGGCGGACGCCTGGTAAAGCCGGTCCATCTCGTCGAGATATTTCGGGTCGCCGGTGATTTTTGCGAGGCGCGCCCAGACCGGCGGATGCATGTAGAGCGCATCGCACCACCAAAGGAGTTTCGCGCCGTCGTGTTTTTGCGCGAGCAGCTTGTCGAAGGCTTCGATGGAGGGGGCCGGATTGGCGCGCGCCGGGTCGAGCCCGGCGAGTTCGAGGTAGGACTGCGCGATGATGTGGTCGTCGCCATGCGTGAAGCGCGGGCCGGGCTGCCAGTCGTTGTCCCCGGCGGTTTTCCATGCATAGTCGAGGTAGGCCGTGTCGCCGGTCGTGCGCCACGCCTCCAGGACTCCGGTCATGAAGGCGCCGTGCACCCAGCCGCGCGGGCCTCCGGCGTCGGTGGCGGCCTTGGCGGTGGTGCGATGCGCGACCTGCCAGTCGAAGGCGGCGCGCATGTCGGCGGCGATTTGGATCTGCCGGGGATTTTCGGCGGCGCGGATGCCGGGGCCGGCGGCGGCGGCGGCGAGCAAACAGGCTGCGACGAAAACCGGCGTCCGAAAACGCGGGGTGGCGGGAGAGGCGGGAGAGGCGGGGGTGGCGGGCTTGGGTTTTGTCATGATTCGATTTTGTGGCAAGATGCACGGGCCGTGGCAATCCTCTATGTTTTCGCAAAAGGGTTAACGGAAAAAGCCGCCGGAAAGATCTTTGCGTTGAGCATGGCATCGCCGCACCAAGCGTTTTTTCTGACCATCATCATCCTGTCCCTGACACCGGGCCTGACGCCGGGCGCCATCCCGCCCCCGGCGCCGGGCGCGTCCCCGGTGCCGGGCGCCGCCGCGCGCGCCGCCGCGAATACCTTCACCAACCCCCTCGCCCTCGGCGCCGACCCGTTCATCACGCGGCATGATGGCGCGTATTACTGGTGCCAGTCGGTGGACGATTCGTTGACCTTGAAGGTCTCCAGTTCCACGATTTCATCGGAGGCGGGCGGCAGGGACGGCGGGAGCGGCGGGGATTGGGTCGGGCGGTTTTCATGGTGATATATACAGGGTCAAGTTTAAGTTTCTGATTTTATATTTGGTGAGGGAAGCGAGGGGGCGGCGTTTTGGGTTTTCCTTGTTTTCCAGAGGATGAAGGCGCCGAGGGGATGGAGGAGGGCGCCGCCGATGAAGAGGGATGTGTAGCCGAAATGGGCGACGAGGTG
>JAITDF010000182.1 GCA_031282705.1 Opitutaceae bacterium
AATACACTCTCCACTTGATTGACCGCATCCCTGACCTTCGCGGTTAATTTGATGGTTCGTTTTTTATAATCGCAAAGGGTGCAAAGGAAGGAAAAGAAGGGGTTGATAAAAATCTTCTTCGCATCCTTCGCGTCCTTCGCGGTTTAATTTATTGGTTCGGTTTTTATTAATCGCAAATCTCCGGGGTTACAGCGGCTCCAGGCGGATGTTGCGGAATTCGATGGCGGCGCCCTCGCTTTGCAGGCAGATGCGGCCTTCGGTCACGTTCAGGCCGGTGGCTCGGTTTTGCTCGACGCCGTTGACGCTGAGCACAACGGTGTCGCCGCGGCAGGTGATTTCGTAGCGGTTCCACTCGCCGACGGGTTTTTCGGAGGAGTCGCGGGCTTTCTGGATGCGGCGGTTGTTGAGCGCGTTTTTGCGGGCTTTCTCGTCGTCGCCGGCGGCGGCGAGGGCCTTGTCGCGGAGGGCGCGGAGTTCGCCGGTCTCGACACCGGCGATGACGAAGAAGTCGCCGGCGTTGTTTTCCTGGAGCTGCGCCTCAAGGCTCCGGGGCCAGACGCCGAGGCGCGTGTCGTCGTCGTTCTGCATGTGGAGGAGCACGCCGTTGTTGCGCAGGCGCGGCTTGCCGTCCCGGCCCACGGGCGCGGGGCCGCTCCAGCGCCACTCGACGGTGAGTTTGTAGTCGCGGTAGCTTTTCGCGGTGTAAAGGTAGCCGGCGGGCTGGCCGGTGACGCTGATGACGCCGTCGGCGACGCGCCAGGTGGCGGCGGTTTCGTTGCCGTTGGGCGAGAGGAGGCCGAGCCAGCCTTTGAGGTCTTTGCCGTTGAAAAGCTCGACGGGCTGGTCGGGCTTGATGGCGTCGGCGGCGGCGGTGTTCGCCGCCACGGTGGCGAACGCCGCGAGAAACGCGGCGGCAGCGAGGACGGGGATGCGGGAGCGCATGGGCAGGGAGTGCATGGACAGGGATGGGTTGTTGTTTTTGGGAATGATGGAGACGATGGGTTCAGGATGACAGCATCAAGGGATGACGCTGGCAACCGGGCACGCAATCAAACAGTCAAATCGCGTCATGTCGATGCCGCGGATGGCATTTGTTTGATTAATTTTCCGCCCGGACTTTGCGGCAATGCCCGCCGGGTGTCACGGGCGGGGTTTTGCAAGCGTTGCAAAACGCGGGGGAAGGTTTTGCGCGAGGCGGAGGGCGGCGAGCGCGAGGAGCCAGGAGATGAGCGTCCCGGCGGCGAGGTCCCACGGCCAGTGCATGCCGAGCGTCATGCGGGAAACGGCGACCAGCGCGCCCCAGAGCACGGCGGCGGCGCAGGCGGCGCGGGCGGCGCGGCGGCGGCGCGGCCAGAAAAGGCCGGTGCACAGGAGCGCCCACGTGGCGGAGAAAAGCGTGTGGCCGGAGGGGAAGGAGTAGCCGGTTTCGCGCTGCCAGTGCCCGCGGAGCGGCGCGGGGACGGCGCACCCGGCGGCGGCGGCCTGCCCCACCCAGGCGGCGCGCCCGGCGCGGGTCATCCGGTAAAACGCGTCGGGCGACGAGCCTTGCCGCGCGGCGAGCCAGTCCACGTAGGGGCGCGAGTCGCGGACGGTGTTTTTTATCGCGACCTTGACGCCCTGCCCCGCCAGCACGGCGGCGAGGCAGAGCGCGGCGAGGGCGCAGGCCCGGCGCGGGCGGGCGCGGTGCACCAGCCAGATGAGCGCGGAAAACACGGCGCAGGTCGCGAGCGCCCAGGGGAAGCCCGCCGTGTCGGTGAGCGCGAGTTGCGCGCGCAGCCACGCGTTGTCCGCCGGGGGCCGCCATGCCAGGCCGGAGAGCCAGATGGCAAGCGAGGGGAGCATGAGGAGCGCGGCGGCGGCGGTGACGGGGTTGAAAAACGGGCGCATGACGGGAGGACGAGGAGGCGGGAGGGAAGGCTGGGCGGGCGCGGAGAGGAGAAGTGGCGAAAGGGAGGGAGGCAAAATTGACATGAGGGCGGACGGAAGGCCGTGAGAGGTGCAGCCTGGCCGCGGATATGAACACAGGAAACAAACACCGGCACATAAGCGGAGCGAAGCGTCCGCGCAAGGACACAAAACGTCCGGCGCCGGCCGGCCAGACACCGGGCGGGGCGGCGCCGCCGCGCCGCCGCCGCCGCTTCGCTGTCGCCACTTCGCCGCCGCCGCGCGGCCCTGCGCCATGCGCGCGCATCATGGCCGGGCTGCGCATCCCCCGGCACCGCGCCGGCCCCAGGCGCGCGCCACGCGCATTGCGCGACACCGGCCGGAGCGTTCAAAATTTTTCCAGTCTTTTTTTTGTAATAAAGTTCGCCAAGCGGAACATTACCGCCACATTGGCGGACGTATGCGCCCTACGATGAAAAATCAAACCGTCCCCTCATCGGCCGTGGACCGCCTGATTGTCCGCGGGATTCACCTAGAACTGACAGAAGCCCTCAAAAACGCCGTGGAGAGCAAGTGCGAAAAGCTCTTCAGGCACCAGGAAAGGATCATCCGCATCCGTGTGGATTTGGAGCTCGACAAGCTCCACAAAGGCAAGCCCCGCTTCATTGCGAAAGGGCATATCGAAATAGGCGGCCCCGACATGATCGTCTCGATCACCGACGAGGACGCCTACAAGGCCATCGACCTGATGACGCAGAAGCTTGACCGGCTCCTCCGCGTGCGGGCCACGGCCCACAAGAAAAAACGTCTGCATCCGCGCGCCGTGGATCTCCCTGCCAATCTGCCCAAGGTCACTTGTTGACCGTGACGGGACAGCCCGAATTTAACCAGAAACAAAGCGAGCCGGGCCCTCTCATGGGCCCGGCTTTTTTGTGCAAATGGCATTGCACCGAAGGCAGCGAAGAAAACGAAGGGCAATCCGGAAGAAGCAATCAGGAAGAACAACCAAGGGCGTGTGCCGTTTTCTTTTCAACTTTCCTGAAACAAACAGCTTTTCACTGATGTTACACGGCGGCCAGTTTTGGTAGGGCGGTCTCGGCGACTGCAGCCGCGGTTTCCATCTGGTTCGGGCGGGGGGGGGGGGGCGCCCGCACGGGCAAAAAA
>JAITDF010000270.1 GCA_031282705.1 Opitutaceae bacterium
CCCCGCCACTCCGTCGCGCCCGGCCATGACGGTTATGGTATAGGCCGGGGCCACGACGTGGATGGTGTGCCGCGCCGCGTCGGAGACATTAATGCACCGCCCGCCGCCGCCGGAGGAGACAGCCATGCCGGACGGGGCGGACAGGTAGTCGGGGATGACCGTGAGCATCACGGCTTCGCTCGCGCCGGTGCCGAGATCATTGACCGCCACGCAGCGGAACTGCCAGCCATTGAGGCCCGCGGTGTTCAATAGGGTGAGGACGGCGCCTTGTGTGTTCGCGCAGTCGGCTCCGTCTTGCAAGTCCTGCCACACGCCGCCCACAGACGGACGGGCCTGCCATTGGTAAATGGCGGGAGGAAGCGCGGTGACGTTTGCCCTGATGTTGACCTGCCGGCCGGCAACGGCGGTCTGCCGGGCGGCGGCGGAGGGAAACACCGGAGCCGTGTTGAAAACGACCTGGCCGGCGGACACGGCCCGCCCCCATTCGGTGCGGACCTCGACATCGCCGCCGGCGGCGCCGGCAGGCGCGGCAACCACGATCCTGGCGGCAGTGGAGGCAAGCGTGTCAATCGCCGCGCTCACCCCGCCGACAAACACTTCCTTGCTGTTCGCGAAGTTGCCGCCGTTGATGGTAATCGCGTCGCCGGGGTTCACGCCGGCGCCGTTTTCCTTGTCCGCGTAGGCAACCGAGGCGATGGCCGGCGCCGGCTCGTTGGACAGGCCGGCGGCGGCGCGAAAGGCATAGGTGTCGAGCGTGCGGCTGACGCGATAGACGTTGGCATGGGTGGTGTATTTCCCGACGTAAATGAAGAGGTGGTGCATCCCGTTTTTTTCGTCCACGACGGAGCCGCCGGGATGGTAGCCGTCCTGGTAAGCCTTGGTCACGCCGGCGGCCGCGACTTGGGCGCCGCCGAGGATGATGCCCTCGCGCTCGATGATGGCGCCGTCGAAGCGCCACGCGGCTTCGCCCTTGAGCAGGTCAACCGGGTCGATGCTCCAGATGTTAAGCGAGTTCATGGCCTGCTCCGGATGCTCCGCCAACGGCACCGGCTGGCCGTCGAACATCGGGCGGGGGTTCCCCGCCCCGCCGCCCCAGCGGTGGCTTTGGATTACCTCAATGCGCCCGGTGACGGGATTGTATATGACCTCGGGCGTGTCGTGCGCCTCGTATGGATTGTCCTTCAGCGCCTTCGGGTCGTGGCCATTGCCCGCGATGTTGGTTTTCTTCCCGGCAAATTTTACCTGGCTGAACGGCTTCCCCTTCTCGTGTTTATACAAATGCTGGGTGTAAGTGTAGTAACCGGCGCCTTCGTCGTAGCCGAGGCCGTCGGCGCGCTCGCGGCCGATGATCAGCATGTGGCCGGGCCCCCACGTGACCAGCGAGGGCTCGATGCTCCGGTTGGCGGCGGTAAAGTCGTTTTTCCAGATGATGCGCTCCCAGTTCACGCCGTCGGCGGTGCGGATGATGGCGTTGTTGGTGTTCACCCCGGAATCGTATTTCCCGAAAGGCGCCACCAGCCCGAACTCGGGATGACGGACCATGTTGGGACCGATGTGCACCAGATTGATGTTCGCCGCCGGGTTCTCCACCTGGATTTTGGCCAGCGCCTGGTCCTGCTCGGTCCAGCGCACGCCGCCGTCGTCGGACGTATAAACGCGGAAGTTGAAGCGCACCTGGGTTGACACGGGGGTGGCCGGGGTGGCATCGGCGGCGTCGGCGACATCGTATTTGGCGGTCACGACGACCAGGCGCGGCGGCCTGGTCGTGTCGCCATTTGGATAAATCCAGTTCATGGCGTGCATGCCGAGGTAGTCGTAATTGCCGGGAAAGCGGATGGTCGGCGTGGTGGCGTTGTTGTCGTGGTCAACCTCGGGATTGATGCCGAGGACGGGCAGGGCGGTCCTGACATTTTCGGGCAGCCAGGCGCTCATGCCGCCGTCGGCGTAAACGACACGGCGGCTGTTGTTGGGTTTGCTTTTATAATCGCCCGGCGAGTGGTTGTAGAGATTGCGGACGAGGACGACGGTGCGCTCGTTGAGCGGATTTTCGGCGGTGGGCCACGGAAAGCGGGCGGCGACGGGCCAGCCCATGTGCTTGTATTCGACGCCGTCAACCACGGCGCCGCCGCGCAGCACCGGCGCGATTTCGAGCAATCCCGCCTCGCGCATGGCCTGCGTTTGCGCGGCGCCGCCGGCGGTGAACTCGAAGTCGGCCCGGGTGGTTTCATCCAGCGGCTCCGGTTGCGCCGGAGCGGACGGAAAAACGAACATGCTCAAAACCGCGCCTGCGACAAACAGGCGGCGGGATTTTTCGGTAATGCGGAGATTGCCAGACAGGTTTTTCATGGGAGTTTCTTCCTTTGTGCAAGTGGTCACCAGCTTACGCGGAGAACCGAGTTGAGGGTGTTGCGGACGGTGTCGTTGTCGCGCCCGTTCGTCGGGATGTAGTCGAAATCGTAGGCGATGGCGAAGAGCATCCGGTTGGAAAGGGCCGCGCGCAGGCCGAGGCCGCAGGTGATGCCGCTGCCGTCGTATTTGTCGCCGCGGATGCGGAAACGCGCGTCCGGGTAGTCCACCATGGTGGCCCATGACCCGGACTGGCTGGTGCGCAGGTTTTCGCGCCAGCCCATGCGCACGTCGATCATGCCCGGACGCCCCCAGGGGAGCTTGATTTCACGGGTCAGATCGCAGGCGAAGACCGCCTCCAGTGCGTGTGTCTTGATGTCGTCGAGCCGCACCGAACCGAGGCCGGTTTCGCGGTAGTTGTGAAAGTTGAGGCGCATGAAATGCAGGCCCACGCCCGGGCGCAACCCGCCGTTCGGGAAGGGATGCAGCATGCAGCCGAGTTCGAGGCTGGCCCCGCAGGAATCCAAGTCATAGCCTCCCGTCACCACGTTGCCCTGCTCCTCCCGGCGCACCGTGTCGGCGCTGCCGGTGCCGGCGGTCACATCCGCGGCGAGATAAAAATCGCCCTTGCGCCAGGCCGCGTAAAGGCCTCCATGCGGCAGGCTCATGCCGGTGGTTGCGTTGTTGCTGGTTTCGAGCGAGGTGTCGGTGCGGCCGAAATACGCGCCCAGCATGAAGTCTTTTTGGGAAATCCAGTCGCAGCCAAGCACCCCGACCCATGTGGTGTCCCGCCAGCCGAGGTGGTCGATGTCGTCGCCGTATTCGGCAAACGATCCGATGGCGCGGAACCAGAGGCTCTTCGCGGCGGTTTTCCCTCCCCGGTCAACCAACGGCGCGAGAAACTCCTCGCTTACGTGGGAATAAACGGAACGCATCGAGGCAAACATCGAATCAAAGCCGACGTTGATGTCCTTGCCGGGCTCAAGGGCCATGTTGTAGGCGGTGAGCTGCAATTTGTTTCCATCGACGATGTCCACCACCATGAACATGCCGTTCTGGCTGGCGTCATAGGCGGGCATGTTGGGAATCCCGCCGGCGGCGACCGCCGCCGTGTAAACGCCGGTCGGGAGGAGCCCGCCGAGGCGGATTTCGCCGCCGTTGACGAAGTCGAGCGTGCCGCCGAGCTTGAGCGCGGTCATGTTGTAATACGTCGCGAAGACCACCACGCCGTCGTCCACGCGCATGTTGCGGGCCGGCACCTCGGGCTTGGTCAGCCGGATGAGGCCGCGATCGCGAATCGTCACGTCCGCGCCGGCGCCGCCGAGCGCGCCGGAGGCGTCGATCATCAAGTCCGACCCGCCGGCGACCTCGAAGTCGCGCACGGCGTTGGCCCCGCGCAGGGTGAGCGTGCTGGAGGTGAACAGGACGCGGTCGCCGGCGAGGATGCCGTTCACGTCGCCGCCGGACACCGACCGGAATTCCAGCACCGACCCCGTGTTGATGGTCACCCGGTTTGACGCCGCCTCGGAACGCCGCATGACCAGGCGCGGCGTCTCCACGATGAGACTGGCATAGCTGTTGCGACCCGACAGCGTGGTCACGCCGGAACCGCCGGCCCTGATCTCTCCCGTGCCGGCAAGGGCTCCGGAAAATTCCACATCGTGCCCGTTGTTGCTGATGACGGTGTTGTTTTCCCCGAGATTGAAATCGTTGGGAATCGCGAGGCCGCCGGCCTCGATGGAGATGACCGGGCTGGCGGTCTTCACCGTCACCGTGCCGGCGCCGAGGGCGTGGCTGCCGGCGAGGCCGAGCGTGCCGGCCTCGTAGTCGAAGCCGCCTGTGTGGCTGCTGGAGCCGGAGAGCGTCCACTTGCCCGCGCCGTTTTTGTAAACCTTCCCCTCGCCGGAGAAACCGCCCGCGAAGGCGGCGTCCGCATCGACCGTCATTTTCAAACCGGCCCCGCCCAGCGCGATTTCGCCCGGGCCGTTCAGCCGCGAGAGCGACTGGTTGTGCCCATCGAGGTCGAGCACCGCTCCGGCGTCCACCACGATGTCCGCGGCGGCGCCAAGCATGTCTTCGCCGGTCACGACCAGCGAACCCCCGCGCACGGCGATGGCCCCGGCATGGGCGGAGACATCCGCTCCGAGCACCAACACACCCGCGCCGGTTTTTTCAAAAAACGAATCGGCGGCGGCGGTCACCGAGCCTTGAAGCGTCATGCCCCGCCCATTGGTGTCAAACGCGCCAGTCACGCCCGCGCCGATGAGAAAATCGTCGTCCAGCGCCACTCCGTCGGCCATGGCGCGGATCGTGCCGCCACCGGTAAAGGCAATGCCGGCAGCGGCGCCGGTGCGAAGCTGACCGCCGTGGCTGATCGCAATCACGCCACCGTCAAGATTAACGCCGCCCTCGAATATGTTGCCGCTGTTGGCAAAAGTGAGCGTGCCGGCGCCCGACTTGACCAGCCGCCCGGTCGCTCCGGTGAGCTCGACCTCGCCGGCGGCGTTGGCAAGAACATGGCCCGCGGAAACGGCAATGCCGCCGCCGGTGAACATGTAGTCGGCGCCGCCTTCCACGGTCATGTCGGAAATCCGCACCTCGGTGGCGTTGATGGCAATGCTCCGGTTGCCCGCGTGCGCGGCGTCGGCGGCGCCGTCAAACACAACATGATCGCCGTAGCTGAACGTGCTGGCCGACTCCGTGCCGGCCCAGTTGCTCTCGACGAGGTTCCATGTCGTGCCGCCGGCTCCCGTCCAAGCCACGCGGCGCGACTTGTCCGACGAAGCGACAAGTTGCAGCACGCCTCCGTTGTCGGAAACCGTCGCGCTGAGGCGTCCGTTCGAAGGCAGCTCCATGCCGCTTATGGTGGTCTTTACACCGGCGGCGAGGCCGCCGATGTTGCCAAGGCTGAACATGCCCGAGGCAAAGGAGGTGAGGTCGATGTAATTTTCGCCGGAGAAGACGGATGCGCCGGTCGCGAGCACGCGGTCGCTCAGGCGGTAGCCGTCACCGGCGTCGGCATCGAACAGACTCACGCGCAAGACCGCGCCACCGGTCATTTCGAGGTTGTTCACGGTCAGGCGGCCCGCCGTCGCCGGGTTGATGCCAACATCCAGCACGCCGCCCGCGAGGACTTTGACGCCGCCGCCCGCGCCAGCCGTGCCGCTGCCGCCCAGCGTGGCGCCCTCGCTGACGGTAATCCGCCCGCCCAGCCCGGCATCCGCGCCGAGCCGCAGGCTGCCTGCGTCAACCGCGACCGCGCCGGTGTTCGTCGAGCTGTCGCCGAAGAGACGCAGCTCGCCTGCACCGATCTTGCGCAGCACGGAATCCGCCGATGCCGACGACACCGTGCCGGTGATGGAATGCATGAGCGTGCCTGACGACACCTCCAGCACGGCGGTTTTCCCGGCGGCGATGTTGATGCCGCCCTGAAGGGTGCCGCGATCAGTGGTCGCGCCGGCGGCGCGCAGCGTGCCGGTGTCGCTGAAATCAATCGAGGCTTCCGTTGCGAGCTGTCGCGCCTGGTCGAAAGTGATCACGCCACCCGCCATGTCGATGCCGTTCGCGAAGGTGTTGACGCCGTTGTTGGCAAACACCAGTTCTCCCCCGCCGCTTTTGAGCAGCTTGCCTGTCGCCGCGAACGCGGCGTTGCCCACCGCGTCGGGCCGCACCGTGATGGGACCGTCGCCGTGGAACTCGTAGCGCGCCGTGCCGCTCACCTCCATGCCCGAGGCGATCACGCCGCCCGTCTCGATCATAATCACGCGGTTCGCCTCGTGGCCGTCATCGGCGGCGCCGTCAAAAATGACGGTGTCGCCGTTGTAGAACCGGTTTTCGCCGCTCGCGGCGGCGTCCTGCCAGCTCCGGTCGTGGTCGGAGGGGCGGCGCAGCCAGGTTGAGCCCTCTGCGCCGGTCCATTTCATGCGGAGATTATTGACGGTGTTGGTGACGACAAGCTGTTTGGCCACGGAATCCACCGACAGTGTGCCGGTGCTGCGCGGGTTGTCGGCCACGCCGCCGATGGTCAGCGCGAGCCGGCCCAAGTCCACGCCGCCGCTCTCCCATTGCGCCAGCGTGAAACTGCCGGTGGCGAGAAGGCCGAGGTT
>JAITDF010000312.1 GCA_031282705.1 Opitutaceae bacterium
CTGGATCCCTTCGGCTGCGTCCCATCAGAGTTTCACTGATGGGACGCGGAAGAAATCCTGTCCGGCGGTGGCGCCGGGCGGTAATGGTCAAGGGATGCCGGCGGGGGCTCACAGGGGCGCGACGGATTCGAGGCGCAGGACGGGGCGGGCGGCGGCACGGGTGGCGGGGAGATCGAGGATGAAACGGGCTTCCCAGTCGTTCTGGCCGTCAGGGTCGATGAGGACTTGGGCCAGGGGCAGCCCGGCGGTGTCGCGCGCGCGGAGCGCGGTTTCGTCTTCGAGCCCGTGGGTGTGTTTCGCGGCGCGGCCTTCGGGGTCGAGACGGAAGCGGCCGCGGGCTTCGAAGTAGGGGGCGAAGAGGGTTTCCAGCCGGCGCGCGGCGGCTTTTAGTTGTTGTTCGCGGTCGGGCGGGCTGGCGGTGCCGCGCAAACCGGCGGCGGCTTCGCCGTCCAAGAGGCTGGAAGCCGCTTCCACTTTCGCGGGCGGGGCGCCCGTGCCACTCGGGCCGGCGGCTTCGCCGTCATCCGGACCGGGGGGGCGGGCCACTTTTTCCGCGGCGGAGTCGTAGTCGCGGGCGGCGATGTCTTGCAGGATGGACAGGATCGCGGCGCGGACCTGGCGGCGGAAACCGGCGGCGTCGCGCGTGATGTCGGGGTGCGCCGGGCGCGCGGGCACGGCGGCGGGATTTGGTTGTGATTTCGCGTCCCGCAATCCGGGGTCCGCATTTTCCCGCAGGTGCTCCCATTCTTCGAGCAGGCTGGAGTCGATGCCTTGGATGAGTTCGCGGAGCCAGGTTTCCAGTTCGAGGATTTCCCCGGTTTTCGCGGAGTCGGGGACGGTCTGGACGAGGACTTTGCAGGTTTGCGAGAGGTGGCGGAGGAGGATGCCCTCGGAGCGTTCGAGCCCGTATTCGCGCACGTAGGCGGAGAAGGATTGGTAGCGCTCATACATTTCGCGCGCGATGGATTTGGGGCGCACGTTTTCGTTTTCCACCCAGGGGTGCGTGGCGGCGAAGCGGTTGAAGGTGTCGTAGAGAAAATCGCGGAGGGGCTTGGGGTGTTCGAGTTCTTCGAGTTTGGCCATGCGCTCTTCGTAGGGGATGCCGGCGGCTTTCATGCGGGCGAGTTCGCCGGTTTTCAGGCGGTCGAGCTGGCGGCGCAGGATGGCGTCGGGGTCCTCGATGATGGACTCGCAGAGCGTGAGCACGTCGAAGGCGTAATCGGGCGAGGCGCGGTCGAGGAGCGGGAGCGTGTCGATGAGGTAGAGGGAGAGCGGCTGGTGCAGCGAGAAGTCGTCCTGCAAGTCGATGTTGACGGTGAGTTTTTTCCCGGAGGGCGGGCGCGCGGCGCGGGGAATCCACTCGATGATTTTGCGGTCGAGGAGGGAGCGGAAGAGCTGCCAGGCGCGGCGGAGGTGGGCTTTTTTGCGGGCGGGGGGTTCGTGGGAGCCGGCGATGAGGTCGCGCATGGCGCGGCAGCCGTCGGCGTCGCGGCCGAGGACGTGGAGGAGCATGCCGTGCGAGATGGCGAAGCGGGATTGGAGCGGCTCGGGCGGGGCGGTCATGAGTTTTTCAAAGGTCTTCGCGTCCCAGACGGGCGTGCCTTCGGGGGCTTTTTGTTTCGCGGGCGGTTTCTTTTTCCCGCCGGAGGATTTCGCGGCGGCGGCCCTGGCCTCGGCGAGTTTGTTGGCGATGATGTGTTCGGGGGCCTGGACGACGACGTGGCCGACGGTGTCGAAGCCCTTGCGCCCGGCGCGGCCGGCGATCTGGCGGAAATCGCGGACGTTGAGGATGGCGGCTTTCCGTCCGTCGTATTTCCAGAGTTTGGTGAAGAGGACGGTGCGGATGGGGATGTTGATGCCGACGCCGAGGGTGTCGGTGCCGCAGATGAGTTTGAGGAGGCCGCGCTGGGCGAGTTGCTCGACGAGGATGCGGTAGCGCGGGAGCAGGCCGGCGTGGTGCACGCCGATGCCGTGGCGCAGCCAGCGGCGCATGTCGCGTCCGTAGGGGCTGTTGAAGCGCGTGGTTTCGAGCGCGGCGGCGAGGGCGGCCTTTTCGTCGCGGGTGCAGATGGCGAGGGAGGTGAGGTCCTGGGCGGCCTCGGAGGCTTCGCGCTGGGTGAAATAGACGAGGTAAACGGGCGCGCGCCGGGTGGCGAGGAGGCCGGCGACGCGTTCGTTGAGCGGGGTTTCGCTGTATTCAAATTCGAGCGGCACGGGGCGCCGGTCGCCGCGGATGGTGACGGCGGGCGCGGCGGTGAGGCGCGCGAGCCCGCGTTCGATAAAAGCGGTGTCGCCGAGCGTGGCGGACATGAGGAGGAAGCGGGCGCGCGGCAGGGTGAGGAGCGGCACCTGCCAGGCGGTGCCGCGCGCGGGGTCGGAGTAGTAGTGAAATTCGTCCATGATGACGGCGGCGATGGCGTCGGCGCGCGGGCCGCCGCCGAGGGCGATGTTGGCCAGGATCTCGGCGGTGCAGCAGAGGACGGGGGCCCGGGGGTTCACGCTGGCGTCGCCGGTCATCATGCCGACGTTTTCGGGGCCGAAGTCGCGGCAGAGGGCGAGGAATTTTTCGTTGACGAGGGCCTTGATGGGGCAGGTGTAAACGGAGCGGCGGGGCGCGCCCGGCGCGCGGGCGCAGAGTTCCTTGAAGTGGAGGGCGGCGGCGACGAGGGATTTGCCGGAGCCGGTGGGCGTGGCGAGGATGACGTTGGAGCCGGAGAAGAGTTCGAGCACGGCCTCCTCCTGCTCGGGGTAAAGTTCCATGCGCCGTTCATCGGCGACGGTGAGGAAACGCGCGAGGACGGCGTCGGCGTCGAAGGGCGGAGGGAGCGGCGCGAGTGGTGGTGGCATGGAAAATCAGGGCGGCTGCGCCGCCCGGTTTAAGTTTTTAATTTTAAGCGTTAACTATTTAAAGGGTCCCGCAAGTCACCGAACCGGAAGCCGGTGCAACGGATGAAAAATTAAAGAAAGTCCAAAGAAGAAGGCCATGCGAGACAGGAAGCGGCTGCCGAAGCAAAGACAGGCCCCGGATAAGCCATGCAAGCATGGCCGGCATGGGCGTGCTTGTGGCACTCGTCTATGAAAACGCCGGGAATGTCGCCGCCCTTGCGCATGAAGGTGGACTCGTGGCGGCTGGGCTCGACGCCGAAATGCTCCGCGAACCAGCGCTCGTGCTCCGCCAGCGGCACCAGTTTGCCATTCCACACGGGCGCCCAGCCGGTGCCGACGACGAGCAGTTGCGCGTCCATGCCCCGGGCACGGCGGCCTCGGCGACAGACGCGCGGATTCTCGTGTCGCTTAACCCGCGCCCCGGCCCGCTGCGCGGATTGTGCGGACTGACGCATATCCAAAGGTTGTCGAGGTCGTTGTTATAAATCATCCGCCACGGCGGCGGAACGGCGGACAAGGGAAGGGACAATCCAAGAAGGCAGAGAAGGATGGTTTCCCGTTTCATGGCGCGGATTTATTTTGTTAAAACATGGACGATGACAACGGATAAAGACAGGGCAAAGGAACATCACCGTTCCCGCCCGCCGGCGCACCGCTGAAATTTTCGGGGGAAGCCGGTTTTGCCTTCGGACGAAAACCGGCTCAAGAATCAGGGCCGTCTTCCTCTTCATCCCCCTCGTCCTCATCCGCGCCCGGATACTGAACAGGCGGAACTCCCTGAGTGGAGACA
>JAITDF010000334.1 GCA_031282705.1 Opitutaceae bacterium
GAGGCGGCGTCCGGGGCGGCGGCGGCGGCAGTATCGGCGGCGGCGGGGCTGGCGATGTCGGCGGGGGCGAGGCCGGTTTTCGCGATGGCGGTGTTTTCGTTGGTTTCGAGTTTGGCGTCGGCGGAAGGTGCATTTTCGCCGGGGGACGTGTTTTCACCGGGTGGCGTGTTTTCACCGGCGGGCTTTTTTTCGTCGTTGCTTTCGGCGGGGTCGGGTTTCGGTTTTGGAGGGGCGAGCGAGAATTCGCGGGCGGGGTAGCCGACGGCGGCGGCGAGGCGGTTGCGCTCCAGGTCCATTTCCTTGCGGAAGGTTTTGTCGGCGTCGCGTTGTTTTTCGTGCGTGGCGAGGTTGAGGGGGAGGATTTTCTGGGCCTGCTTGGTTTTGAACCAGTCGATGGATTTGTTGAGGTGGGAGAATTCTTCGAGGGTGTTCTGGCGGGCGAGGCTGGCGTTTTTCAGCGGTTCGAAGATGGCGGGGGCGAGCGGGCCGCCGTCGAAGGGCGCGGCTTTGATTTCATCCCACGCGAGGGCGCGGGGCAGCTCGGCTTCGCCGATGGGCAGGTAGTCGTCGATGGAGGGCAGGATGATGTCGGGGACGACGCCGCGGCGCTGGGTGGATTCGCCGGCGGGGAGGTAAAATTTCTGGATGGTGAGTTTCACCGCCCCGGTTTTCAGGCTGGCGCGGGCCATGAAGGGGATGGCGTCCTTCATCTCGATGATTTGCTGGACGGTGCCTTTGCCGTGGGTGGAGCTGTCGCCGATGATGATGGCGCGGCCGTAGTTTTGGAGCGCGCCGGCGACGATTTCGGAGGCGGAGGCGCTGAACTTGGACACGAGCACGGCGAGCGGGCCGTCGTAGGCGATGGCGTCGGCGTCGGAGGAGTCGATTTTCACCTTGCCGTAGAAGTCGCGGACCTGGACGACGGGGCCGGGCTTGATGAAGAGGCCGGCGAGGGCGATGGCTTCGGTGAGGAAGCCGCCGCCGTTGCCGCGGAGGTCGAGGACGAGGCCCTGGATGCCGTCGGCCTGGAGGCGTTTGATGAGTTCGGCGACGTCTTGCGTGGCGCTGTTTTTGCGGTCGCTGTCCGGGCTGGCGTTGGGGCCGTAGAAGTCGGGCAGCGTGATGACACCGATGGGCGTGGTGGCGGCGGCGGCGGCGTTGGCGTCGTCGGCGGCGGTATTGGCGGCGGCGGGCACGTCGTAGATGGCGCCGCGCGCGCGGTTGGAGTCGAGGTTGACCACGTCGCGCACGATGGTGACTTGCTTGCGTTGCGAGGAGTCGGAGGCGGGCTGGATGGTGAGGTGCACCTTGGTGCCTTTTTTGCCGCGGATCATCTCCACGATTTTGCGGAGTTTCATGCCGAGGACTTCGACCGGCTCCTTGCCGTCGTCCTGGCCGACGGAGAGGATTTTGTCCTTGGGGCGGATTTGCTTGCTGAGGTCGGCGGGGCCGCCGGTGACGATTTCCTCGATGACGCAGTAATCGTCCTCCAGGCGGAGCACGGCGCCGATGCCGATGAGCTGGAGGCTCATGCGGATGCTGAATTCGTCGAAGGTCTCGGCGGAGAAGTAGGTGGAGTGCGGGTCGTAGAGGCGGGCGATGGTGGAGAGGAAGGATTCGGCGACGTCCTTGCTTTCGATGTCGCCGAGGTTTTTGAGCATGCGGTTGTAGCGTTTGGTGACGTTTTCGCGGGCCTCTTCGGGGGTCTTTTTGTTGAGGATTTCGAGGATGAGTTCGTATTTGATGCGTTTTGTCCAGATGTCGTCGGCTTCGGCGGCACCGGCGGGCCAGGGGCTGTCTTTGCGATCGACGAGGTAGGTGTCCTCGGTGTCGAGGGGGAGGTCGGTCTTGAGTTGTTCGAGCACCCAGTGGAGGCGGTCGGTGACGCGGGTTTTGTAGGTGCCGAAGATGGCGAAGGCGGGGTCGATTTTGCCGAGGCCGGAGATGTTGTTGTAGAGCCAGCGGGCGGAGAATTTTTCGATGAAGGCGGCTTTGTCGGATTCGAGGAAGAAGAGGCGCTGGCCGTCGAAGTCGGACATGAAATTCGGCACGATTTCGGCGTAGTCGGCGGGGCGGACGGCGTCGCGGTTGTAGTGGTAGTGCTCAAGCAGGCCGACGACGTTTACGACTTCGCGCTCAAAGGCGGGCGTGCTTTTGAAGGCGCCGCCATCGGCGCCTTGGGCGGGGGCGGACTGGGCGGGGGCGGAAACGGGCGCGAGCGCAAGTGCGGAAACGAGGGCGAGGGCGAGGGCGGAAACGAGCGCGGCGGCGGAAGCGGCGACGGGGGCGACGGCGACGAAGGAGGAGGCTGCGGCGACGGTGGTGGCCGTGGCGGCGTGGCCGGGCAGCGGGCACGGGTGGCGGCGGTTGGGAGCGGAAAAAAACTTCATCGCGGGAAATGGACGGAATGGACGGAGTGGACGAGTGGATGAAATGGATGAGTGGAGGACGGCATGGTTTCAGCGTTTGGAGAGGCGCGCAAGTGGAGAGGCGCGCGGGTGCCGGGTGTGTTTTCCCATGCCGTGCTGGTCGAAAAAAAACAGACAGGCAGACGCGCGAAAAGCCCAAATGTTGCGATATGGGGCGATGCGGGCGCACGGGCGCACGGGCGCGGCGTGGTGTGGTGCGGTCTGGCGTGGTGCGAGCGCGATGCGGCATGGCATGGCGCGGCATGGCGCGACACGGCGCGGCGCACTTCACCCGCTACCCCTCCCCTCCCCCTTCCCCGCGCCGGCTGAGCAAATCCCTGGCGTCGTCGAGCAGTTGCCTTTCCCCGGCGGTGAGCGCGCCGAAACCCTCGCTGTTGATCTTGTCGAGGATGCGGTCCACCTCGGCGCGGAGCCCGGCGGCGGAGGTGCCGGCGGCGCCACCGGGCACGCCGCCCGCGCCGCCCGCCGCCGCCGCGCCGCCGCCCGCAGCACCCGCAGCGCCGCCGGCGCCGATGTTGACCTTGTATTTGGCCGGGGCGCCGCCGCCGCCCGCGCCGCCGCCGCCGGCTTTTTTGGCCCGGCGCAACCAGCGGGGCAGCTCGATTTGCGTGCGACCGTCGGGATTGCGCCATTCGCGCAGGTAAACAAGCCGGTGATAGAGAAGGCCGGCGAGCATCCCGCCGAGCTGCGCCGAATAATGCATCCCCATCCCGAGGCCGGCCTCGCGCGCGGGGATTTCGCCGAAGGCCAGGCCGCACAACGCCAGCAACGCCCAGCCGATCGCGATGTATTTCGGTTTTATCGTGACCGGGACGATGAAGAACAGCAGCAGCGTCATCCGCCGGTCGGGATAAATGCATGCAAACAAAACCAGAAAGGCGCACACCACGCCGGTCGCGCCAAACAGAAAACCGCCATGCCCCAGATTGACGCCGAACCACGCCAGCGCGCCGCCGG
>JAITDF010000362.1 GCA_031282705.1 Opitutaceae bacterium
CCGCCGTCGAGACCGGCGGCGCGCTCGCCTTTTCCTACCTGAACACCCGCGTCACCGGCCCGCGCCTCCGCGTCGAGGGCACCCTCGAACTCGCCGCCGACTCCGTCATCGCGATGCAAAAAATGCCGTCCGCCAAGATCTGGCTCGCCACCGCCACCGGCGACCTCATCGACAGCGGCGCGGCCATCACCGCCGAAATCGGCTCCGGCCCCGTCCGCCTGCTCGTCGAGGGCCGCGACCTCTACGCGCTCAACCTCGACTGGGCCGCCAACCCCGGCAAGGACGTCGCCGCCGCCTTCGACGCGCTCACCGCGCTCAGCGCCGCCGTCCGCGCCCGCGTGGGCGAGGGCTTTTTGCTCCCGCTCGTTGACCGCGGGGCCGGCGGCGGCAAAAACTCCCTCTGGGTAAAAACCGTCGGCTCCCGCGCCCGGCGCGACGGCGACGCGGAAAAAACCGGCCACGAGGACGAAACCCTCGGCCTCATCGTCGGCTGCGACAAAATGCTCGGCGCAAACCTCCTCGTCGGCGGGCACGCCGGCTACACGTGCAGCGAGATCACCACCGGCAACCGCGCCGAAACCACGGCCAACCAGCCCTTCGCCGGCCTCTACGCCTCATACAAGGCCGGAAGATTTTACGCCACCGCGGACGCGACCGCCGGCACGCTCGACGCGGACACGCTCCGCCACGAGGGCGGCAACCGCGTGACCGGCTCCTACCAGGCGCTCGCCCTCGGCGCGGGCGCGGAAATCGGCGCGGTGCTCCCGCTGGGCAAGGCCGCCACGCTCCGCCCCGCCGCCGCGCTGCACGGCATGCGCTACCGCTTCGGCCACCACATGGAGTTCGCCCCCGCCGGCGAGGGCGCGCTCATGCTGGACGACTTCACCGTCAACCACGTCGAGAGCCTCGCGGGCGTGCGTTTCGCGCGCGCCTTCCGCACCCCCTGGGCGCTGCCCGGCATGGTGGAAGTCTCCGCCGGCTGGCGGCGGACGCTCCACGACGACGACGCCCCGCTCGGCGTCACCTTTGCCAGCAACGAAACCGAGCGCGCCGTGATCGAGCGCGCCGTTTACCGCCGCGACCGCGCCAACCTCGGCGCCGCCCTCCGCTTCGCCCTGCGCGCGGACATGCTCGCCTCCCTCGCCTACGACTACGAGTTCGCCTCCGGCTCCACCCGCGACACCCTCGCCGCCAGCTTCGCGTGGAGCTGGTAGGCGCAGACATTGAAAACCGCATCCTCCCACCGCCCACCATGAAAATCCGCCCCGCATTCCCTCCCGCCTTCAGCCTTGGCCTGCTTTTCGGGCTTGGGGTTTCCAGCCCCCCGGCCCTTGCCCAGACCGCCCCCGCCCCGCAGCCCAGGGCGGACGAGGCGGAGGAAGTCCTGCACATGGACGTGTTCGACGTCACCACCAGCCGCGACGTGGACTACCTCTCGCAAAACGCCGAGAGCGCCACCCGCCTCAACGTGCCCATCGCCGACATCCCGCAAAACATCCTCGTCTTCAACCAGGAGTTCCTCGCCGACATCATGGCGGCCACGCTGGAGGACGTCGTCCTCTTCGACCCCACGGCCAATTCCTTCGGCGAAAACGACAACATCTCCATCCGCGGCCAGGGCGCGGGCGTGGCCTACTTCAACGGCTTCGAGCAGTCCGCGGGCCTCGGCTCCCAGACCCTCGTCAACGTCGCCCGCACCGAAATCATCAAGGGCCCCAACGCCGTGCTCTACGGCACCGGCGCCTTCGGCGGCATCATCAACCGCGTCTCCAAAAAACCCGTCCCGCGCGCATTCACCAACCTCAACGCCAGCGTGGACTCCCACGGCTACCGCCGTTTTTCCGTGGACGACAACCTCCCGCGCGTCCCCCAAAAACTCAACCTCCGCCTGAACGCCTCCCTCAGCGACGGCACCCGCTGGGGCGACCGCCCGCGGTATGACGAGACCGTCTCCCTCGCCGCCTCCTGGGCCATCGCCCGCCGCACCACGCTCATGGCCGAGCTCACCCACCAGATGGAGCGCGGCGTCGCCAACTGGGAGTTCCCCGTCTTCGGCGGCAACCCCGTCAGGACGGTCCTCAACCCCGGCGCGCCCGACCAGGTCGCCTACCCGCTGGACATCCGGCGCTTTTCGGGCGAGCGCGCGCTCGACAGCCGGAAAATCACCCGCCGCATCCTCTACGTCGATTTCCGCCACGAATTCAGCCGCCACCTCATCTTCCGCTCCATGCTCAACACCGAGTCCAAAAAATCGGACATCCACGAAACCTTCCCCGCCTGCAGCGACCTGCGCTGGCTGTTCGGCCGCGTGCTGATGAGCCGCTATTACCGCAACCTCTGGGAGGACCGCGACAACTACCGCATGCGCAACGAGCTCGTCGCCCTCTTCCAGACCTGGGGCTGGGACCACAAAATCATCGTCGGCCAGTCCTGGTTCGCGCTCAGGACCAAAACCCTCCAATACAACACCAACACCAGCCTCGCCTCCTACGCCGACTCGCCCTCCGCCGACCGCTTCCCCGCGCTCGACCTCGTCACCGGCGAACGCGTGAACCTCCTCACCGGCGAAGTCATGGCCGCCCCCCCGGAAATCGTTTACCGCGCCAACCCGGCCGTGGACCGCACCCAGCGGGCCGGCACGCGCTCCTATTATGCGAACGACCTCGTCACCCTCGTGCCCGGCCGCCTCATCGTCCAGGCCGGCGTCCGCTACATCGAAAACATCTGGAAAGTGGACAACCGCGCCGAACCGGAAGACAGCTACGCACGGGTGCCGGAGGACGACATCACCCACAGCCTCGGCGTGGTCTGGCACCTCACCCCGAACAAGGCGTGGACCCTCTACGCCAACCGCACCGAAGCCTTCCAGCCGAACATCCAGATGGACCACGCCGCCGACGACTCCGAGCCCGTGCCGCTCAAGTCCCAGACCGGCATCCAATACGAAGCCGGCGTGAAATACGTCTGGCGCGACAAGTTCACCTCGCTCCTCAGCTGGTATGACATCATGCAGAACAACGTCGCCGCCAGCTACGCCGCCTACACCCCGCTCCCCGAAGGCGGCATGTCCTCCGTCCGCACGCGCTGGCGCACCATCGACGGCATCCACAGCCGCGGCTTCGAGGCCGGCTTCAACTGGCGCGCCTCCCCCGCCCTCTCCGTCTTCGGCGGCTACGCCTACACCCACACCGTCAACGAGGACAAGGAAACCGGCGGCGGCCGCCACTACCGCGTGCCCCTGCACGCCGTGTCGCTCTTTGGCCGCTACGCCGTGAAACGCGGCCCCCTCGCCGGCCTGTCCTTCAACTGCGGCTTCGTCTGGCGCGACATCACGCTGCCGCAGGACCGCGGCGGCGACCCCGCCCAGCGCCCCATGTGGACGGTGCCGCCCTACCTGAGCATCGACCTCGGCGCCACCTATGCCGTCAAACTCTCCAAAAAAGTCCGCGCCACCCTCTCCGCCCGCGCCGCCAACATCACCGACCACTTGAACTACCTTAACACCAACAATCTCTACACCTCCATCACCGCCCCCCGCACCTTCACCCTCGGCGCCGGCCTCTCGTTCTGATGATAACCCGTTTGTCACCGCCATGACCGGAAAAATCCGCCTCAACCCCCGCCGCTTCGCCCGGCTCGCCCCCGCCCTCGCCCTGGCCTGCCTCCTCCCCGCCTTGGACGCCGTCGCGCGCGGTCTGGCGCTCGCGCGCGTCTTCGGCGATCACATGGTCTTGCAACAAGGCGGCCCGGTCCCCGTCTGGGGCCGCGCCGCGCCGGAGCGCGGGGTGGCGGTCGCGTTCGCCGGGCATGTCGTGAAGACAACCGCCGGCGCCGACGGACGCTGGCACGCCACCCTCCCCGCGCTCCCCGCCAGCGCGGAACCACGCACCTTGCGCGTCCGCGCGGACGGCGAAACCGTGGAAATCAACGACGTGCTCGTCGGCGAAGTCTGGCTCTGCGCCGGCCAGTCCAACATGGAATGGCCGCTGTCCAGGGACGCCCGCGCCCGCGGGGAACTGCCGCGCGCGACCCACCCGATGGTGCGCCTGCTGAACCTAGATTTTGCCGGCAAATTTATTTTCGCGAAACCGTTCCCCGACGCCGTCATCGCGCGGCTGACGCCGGAAGCATTTTACCGCGGCGCGTGGGCGCGCTGCGAACCGGCGGCGGCTGCGCCGTTTTCCGCCATCGGCTATTATTTCGCGCGCGACCTGCAAGCCGCGCTTGGCGTGCCGGTGGGCGTCGTCAACCTCGCCGTCGGCGGCAGCCCCGCCGAGGCGTGGGTGAGCCGCGAGGCGCTCGCGGCGGACGCGGAACTCCGCCCCATGCTGGAAGGCAGCTGGCTCGACAACCCCGCGCTGGAACCGTGGTGCCGGCAGCGCGGCATGGAAAACCTCGGCGCGGCGCTGAAGGCCGGCAAACCCGTGCCCGACGCCGATGGCGGCGGCCCCGCGCACCCCTTCAAACCGGGCTTCCTGTGGGACGCCGGCCCGGCCCCGCTGCTCCCCTTCGCGATGCGCGGCGTGCTCTGGTATCAGGGCGAAAGCAACGCCCTCTCGGCCCGGCGCACGGCGCAGCACGAACGGCTTTTCCCGCTGCTGGTGCGCGACTGGCGCGCGCGCCGGGGCCGGGGCGGTTTCCCCTTTCTGTATTGCCAGCTCTCCAGCATCGAGGCGGCCGGCTACCCCTCCGAAAACTGGCCGGAGTTTCGCGACAGCCAGCGCCGCCTGCGCGAAAAAATCCCCGATGCCGGCATGGTGGTGACCAGCGACGCCGGCGCGCGCCGCGACGTGCACCCGCGCGAAAAACGCGTCGTGGGCGCGCGCCTCGCCCGCCTCGCCCTGGCGCAAACCTACGGGCGCGCCATCCTGCCCGGCGGCCCCGAGCCGGTGTCGGCGTCCGCCGCGCCCGGCGCGCTCCGCGTGGCCTTCGCGCAAACCGGCGCCGGCCTGCGCACCAGCGACGGCGCCGCGCCGCGCGGCTTCGAGCTGGCCGGCGCCGACGGCCAATTCCACCCCGCCGCCGCGCGGCTTG
>JAITDF010000371.1 GCA_031282705.1 Opitutaceae bacterium
CGTTTCGGGCCTCGCCGCCCCCGCCGCGCCCCCCCCGCGGCACACGCCGGCGGACTCGGCGAGACCGCCCTGCCAAAATCTGCCGACTGCGTAACATCAGTTCCTAATGGCGTGGCGCAACTCCGGGTCGCGCCCGGCGCCGGCGGGTGATGTTCCGCCAACGGAACCGGCGTCCGCGCGCGCCGGGCTTGCCGCTTGCGGGGGGCGCGCGGGGCCGGGGATGCTGCCGCCATGCCCTCGCCTTCGATTCCCCCGCATGGTTTGCGCCGCCGGCTGCCGCCGGTGTTGCTCTGGGTGGCGTTCTGGGTGGCGGCGCTGCCCGGCCTCGGCGCGCCCGCGCGCACGATCTCGCTTGCGGAAGTCGGGGCGGCATTTCCCCGGCAGTCGCGATTTGTCGCCGTCACGGAGTCGGGAGTATCGGAATCTTGGATACAACTGGAGAACGCCTCGGACCGGGAGCGCTCCGTCCGGCTTGATCTCACGCTCCCGCTTCCCTCGCCCGCCCCGCAATCCGCGGCCGCCGATACCCGGACGCATCACCTCGTCCTCGCCCCCCGCGCCGTCGAAAAAATACCGCTCCCGCCGGCCCGCCTTGCCGAGCTTCCCTACGGACTCCACGAGGTGGGCTACGCGCTGGAAATCGACGGCAGGGCCTCCCCTCGCGCCACGGACATCTTTGCCCTTTATCCGCGCAACCCCCGGCCCGCCCGCGGCGAAAGCGCCATGCCCGTCGGCTTTGCCACCGGCGCCGCCCCCGCCACCCCGCGCCTCCTGGAACTCGCCGCCACCCTCGGCTTTGAGTATTATCGTTTCAACGCCATCTGGAGCGAAGTCCAGCCGCGCGAGGGCACCTGGCGCTGGGACCGCCTCGACGCCACCCTCGCCCTCCTCCGCCGGCACAACCTGCGCTGGCATGTGACGACCACCGGCTCCGCCCGCTGGGCCGCGCCCGCGCGCTTCGCCCCGCCTCCCCTCGAACCCTGGCGCGCGTGGATCACCGCCCTTGCCCGGCGCTACCGCGACGACATCCAGCTCTGGGAAATCTGGAACGAACCAAACCTCCCCTTCTACACCGGCACCATCGAACACTACGACGCGCTCCAGCGCGCGGCCCGCGACGCCATCAAGGACGTCGCCCCGGACATCCCGGTCACCTCCGGCGGCTACGCCGGCATCAATCACGGCAAGTCCAAGCCCGGCGCGTTCGAGGCCGCCTTCCGCGCGTATCCGGAATCCTATGACTGGTTCGCGTATCACATGCACGACACGTTCCCCAACTTTTTCAACGACCTCCGCATCCGCCTCCCCGAAATAGCCCGCCGCGTCCGCGGGGCCGCTCTCCCCGGCCCCCTTCCCCCCATTGCGTTCACCGAGACCGGATTCGACACCCGCCACGGCCAGCGATTCCAAGCCGCCACGCTCGTCAAAAAAATGACCTTCGCCGCCGCCATCGGCGCGAAAAGTTACACGTGGTACAACCTCATGGACCGCTCCGGGAGCGACGCGCCCGAAAAACCCGGCCAGACCTTCGGCCTCATCACCAACCCCACCGGCACCGCCGACTTCGCCGCCATCGAGGACGGCATCCGCCCCAAGGAATCCTTTGTCGCCGCCGCCACCGCCATCCGCCACCTCCGCCACGCCCGCCCGCTCGAAACCTGGGCGCAGGACGGGCGCTATTTCGCCTTCCTCTTCGCGCTCCCGCGCGACACCTGCCTCCTCGTCACCTGGACCGAGGGCGACGCCACGCCCGACGCCCTCTGGGTCGCCGAAACCGGACGCGCGCAGACCCTCGCCACCCTCGACCTCTTTGGCAACGCCACCCCGCTTCCCTCCGCCGGCGGCAAAACCCTCGTCACCCTTGCCGCCACCCCCTGTTACCACCTCTTCCGCAACACGGCCGCCGCCCCCCGGCTCCAAGGCCCGCTCGTCACGCTTCCCGGACAAATCTCCCCCGGCGCCGGCGGCCGCGTCGGCATCGACCTCCGGCTCGACAACCTCTTCCCCCTCCCGCTCACGCTCACGCAACCGGTCTCGCAAACGCTCCGCCCCGGCGAAACCGCCGCCATTCCCATCCGCCGCGACTTCGCGGCCGGGTCCTTCGGCGACACCGTTTGCATGGACATCCCGCTCGTCATCGCCGCCCCCGCATGGGCGCGCCCGCTGCGCGTCCCCGTCGTCTTCAACACCCTCGACGCCACCCGCCCCGCCGGCCAGGGCTTCACGCTCAGGGAGCTTCGCCACGTCACCAACAAGCAGGATTACGATCCGCACACCCTGCACCTCCTCTGGAGCGGCCCCAACGACCTCTCCGTTTCGGGCACGCTCCGCCTCGCGCCAACCCTTCCCGCGCCGTCCGCCTCCATTCTCCAAATCGAACTCGAAGTCGCCGACGACACCCTCCATGCCGCCGCGCCCGGCGAACCGCTTCTCGACGGCGACGCCCTCGAAATCCTCTGGGCCTCCCGCGCCGCCGCGCCCGCCCCCGCCGGCGTCAGCCGCCTCGCAATCGCCGCCGACCCTGGCGGCGCCCCGCGCGTCACCGCGGACGGCGACGCCGCCCGGCGCGCCCTCCGCCGCGTCGAAATTCGCCGCGCCCCCGCCCCCAACGCATGGGAAAGCCCGCGCACCCGCTGCACCCTCGAACTCGACCTTGGCGCCATGCGGCTCACCGCCGCCGATCTCGCCGGCGGATTCCCCTTCAACCTTGTCCTTCACGACAACGATGGCGCGGGCCCCAAATCCAGCATCGCCCTCTCCCCCGTTTCCGCCGCGCCCGCCCCCGCCGGTTTCCCGCTCCTCCGCGTGCGGACCGCGCGTTAGGGCGTTTTAATAGTATAAAAACATCCCAAAGCATATGAATACGAAACGAATCCCAAAGCCGATCCGGCCCGCCGCGGTCGCAATCCTGTGCGCCTGCGCAAACACAACTGCCATTGCCGGCCCCGTCCAGGCCAGGCAGGCCGATGCCTTCGTCGCCTCCACCGCCGTTGTCACGCAGTGGAGCAAGCCGGACGCCTCCGGGAGCCTCAATCCCTGTCCGGGGGTCTATATGAACAAGTTCGACGAACTTTTCGACCTGCTGATCGACTCGGGCATCCGCCACATCCGCGACGCCGGCAACAGCGACGACTTTATCAGGAAAATCCAGAAATTGTCCGACGCGGGCGTGAAAAGCGTCATCACCCTCACCCCCGCCGCCGGTCTGCGCCCCGACGACTCCTGCTGGGCGCAGGCGCCCGCGTATAATAACACGGCGACCGCGATATATAATATCGACGATTTCATCCGCAAAGCCGGGCGCGACGCCATCGCGTATGTCGAGATGAACGGCAGCCTCGACACGCAGGGCTCCCGCGACGCCACCCGCTGGCATTCGGGCGACACCGAGACGCTTTCGGCCGACGCGGCGTCGGAATTTTATTATATAGACTATATCAAGGCCGCCACGGCGTCCGTGAAGGCCCGGCTCGCCGCCGACCCCGCCCTCGCGGACATCCCGCTCATCGGGCCGGCTTTCGCGAGGATTAACAACGGCGGCGGTGACTACCTCAAGACCGCCGGCCTCGACGACTTTGTGGATTATAGAAATATACAACGTTACTATGCCGGCCTGGAGCCCGAGACCGGGGAGAGCCAGGGGATTGATTTCGCCATAAAAAACGCCATGAAAGATCAGCCTGACGGCCAGGGCAGGGTGGTCTCGGAGGGGGGCGAGGCCGCCGCCAACGCCACCCTGAAGACCGTATGGCCGGCCAAGGTGCAGGGACGCTACGTGCCGCGCTATTACCTCGCGTATTTTATAAATGGATTTTCCCTCATCACCGCGCAGGAGCTGGTGGATGCGGGGCGGACGAGAGACACGGGACTTCCCGACACCGTCAGGGCAAATAATCTCGGGCTGATTCAAAACGGCTTCACGCTCAATCCCAAGCCGGCTTACACGGCTTTGAAAAACCTCCTTTCCGTCCTGAAGGACCCCGGCCCGGCGTTCGAGGCCGGCTCTCTTGATTATGTGATGACTGGCGACACCGGCAATGTTCATACCGCGCTTTTCCAAAAACGCAACGGCGACTTCTATCTCTGCCTCTGGCTTGGGCTGCCAAGTTACAATCCGGCGGACGGAACACTATCAGACAATCCGCCGCAAGCCGTCTCGCTCGCCCTTCCCCTGTCAATCCAATCCGCGCGGATTTTCACCCTCGACGACGACGGCGTGATGACCGCCGCCGACGCGTCCGTCGCCAGCGGCGCGGTCGGCGTCAGCGTCACCGACCGCGTCACAATTGTGCGTCTCAGTGCGGCGACCTCGGGCGGCGCGGCCTCCGTGCCAACGGGCTTGCGGACGGTTCCGGCCAGCGGCCGGATCACGCTCAAATGGGCGCCGGTTTTCGAGGCCGGCTCTTATATTATAAAACGCGCCGCCGCCGCTGACGGGACGTTCGCGATCATCGCCACCGGCGTCACCGCCACCGAATATAGTGATGCCAATGTCACCGACGGTGACGCTGTTTATTATACGGTCACGGCGTCCGCCCCCGGAGGCGAAAGCGCCGCCTCCGCGCCGGTTTCCGCCGTGCCGTATAAACCGATCATCGACAACATGGATGCCGCAGCGGTGACAAAAGTGGGCGCATGGAGCAATTCCACGGCCGGCCCTTACGGCAACAGCAAAATCCCCGCTGACTATTACGGAACGAACACGTCGAACTCCAACTCGGCGACCGCATCGAGCATAAAATTCACGCCGGCCATCGCCGGCACCGGCGCCTACGATGTCTATACGCGCTGGGTCGCGAACAGCAATCGCGCCGACAACACGCCCATTGACATAACCCATACCGGCGGCGTCTTTTCCACCACGGTCAACCAGAAAACGAACAGCGGCACGTGGATGCTGCTTGGCACCTTCAACTTTGCCGCGGGCACGACGGGCAACCTCACCATCCTCAGACCCGACGGCATCGCCACCACCATTTATACAATCGCCGACGCCGTGCGCTTCGACATCGCGCCGCCGCGACCGCCGGCGGATTTGACCGCGACCGCCGGCGCCCCGCCGGTCAACCTCACCTGGGCCGCTGCCGCCAACGCCGGCAGCTATATTGTGCGCCGCACCGCCTCGCCCGACGGCCCGTGGGACGTGCTTGCCACCGGCGTGACCGCGACCAGCTTCGCCGACACCACCGCAGCCGGCGGCATTTATTATTATACGGTTTCATCCGTGAATGCGGGACTGGAAAGCGCGCCCGCCCGCTTCGTGGCCGGCACGGCGGGCATGAAGCCGGTCATCACCAGCGCCACCGCGCTCAACGCCACCGAGGGCGATTGGTTTGAATATCAAATCGTCGCCGACTACCAGCCCGACAGCTATGGCGCCACCGACCTGCCGCCGGGCTTGTCCATCGACACAGCGAGCGGCCTGATTTCCGGCCAGCTCACGGAAAGCGGCGATTTTACGGTGGCGCTTTCCGCGACGAACGCCACCGGCACCGGAACAGCAACATTGAGCCTCTCGATACTCCCGCTGGCCGAGCCGCCCGTGATCACCAGCCCGACGAGCGCAACCGGCGCGGTGAACAGCGCCTTCCGCTACGAAATCAAGGCCGACAACATGCCTTTGGGCTATGAGGCCGCCGGCCAGCCGGAGGGCTTGGTCCTTGATGAGGAGACGGGCGTGATTTCCGGCACGCCAACCAGAAACGGCTGGTATGTCGTCACCATCTCGGTGCGCAACAGGATCGGCGTCACCAGCATCGAAATCATTTTTACCATCAAGGACGACCTCAACGCCTCGAATTTCGGAGATTGGAACATCGTGTCCCCGGCCGAAGGCACAGTTGTTCAAAAAGGTGAATTTCTGGAGGTTTCCTACCAGTCTCCCCAAAAAGCGCCATTGACCCTTCGCCCCCCTTCGCCCGTGGAACTCCCCGATGGAACGTCAAGAATCCGGCTGTGGTTTGCCGGACTTGAAGGCGACTTCGATTTAACCCTTCTGGTGGTTGATGCCGCCGGCAAGGAACACGAAATAAAAACTGAAACCAGTCGGTTTTTCAATGACTGGACCAAGCCCAAAAGCGAACTTTTGAACCACTCGCGTTGGTATCAAGCCGATTCGAACTATCTTT
The DNA here is from genome assembly GCA_031282705.1 of Opitutaceae bacterium. Taxonomy (GTDB): domain Bacteria; phylum Verrucomicrobiota; class Verrucomicrobiia; order Opitutales; family Opitutaceae; genus Termitidicoccus. The sequence continues at coordinate 6,129 of JAITDF010000371.1, forward strand.
TGCCCACCGCCCCGTTGAATGAACGGGTTCAGCCCGAGTTTCTCGCAAAAGCGCAACAGATGGTCTGGCCCGGGCCGCACCGACTTTCGGGAATAAAAATCAAACCTTCCGCGGAAGCCCGCAATCAACTTGCCGACCCGAGTCTTGTCGAAGCGGGCGGCGGCAGACTCTGTCTCGGCACTTGGGATGCCATCTCTTTCGATGGACTTGGCGCAGAAAACAACTGGCTCCTGGAAGAACGTGGACGGTGGGGCTGGAACACGGCGCCCCTCATCTTCCCCGATGATGTTTGCAATGCACAAGGTGCGATTCAATACCGGCTGGAAATGCGCCGGGGTTTCCAAGGACCCGTGATCTGGGCAAAGGAGGGGCGCTGGGAAATAAAGCCGGACGATGCTCCTTCTCTCTTCACAAACGCCGCGGAGCTTCCGGTTCCCCCGCGGGGCCGTTATTTTCTGGACTGCAAGGCATGGAATCAGGATGGGACGCTGGTTGGCTCCCGCTGGCTGCAACTCTATGTCATGCACAGTTCGGCCCAAGCCACTGGCACAGCGCAAGCCGCCGTCGAATGGAAGACGGGGCGGGACTCCAGCGCATTCGAACCCGAAGAGGGCCCGCCCAAGCTCGCTTTGTGTTTCAGCAAAGAACGCCTCGCCCGGCTGCCGGCAGACGCGAAATGCGAAGTGGTGATCCGCGATTGGCAGGAGAAGACGGTTTTCAGCGGGACAGTTGCTGCAAACGAGGTTCCCCAAATCGAATTCAAAGAAGCCGTTCCCGGTCGCGCTTACGTTATATACGGCAGGATTCTTTCGGGCAATAAGCTGCTCGACACCACGCAATTGATGTTCGGGATCAAGAATCTCCCGGAGGAGCCGAGCTCCATCGTGCCGGAATCAGTTCCAACGCTTCAAGACCTGATGAAAAACAAGGTCGCCGCAATTGCCGAGCATTGGGGCGAATACTTTCAGCACTACGGTCCCAACACCGCGCCCAGTGGTTATGGTGCGCCCTGCACGCCGGAACGAATCGCCAAGTTTGACGCATGGATCGAGAGCATCCCTCAAACCGGAATTTCCGTCGTCGCCTTTTATTTTACACAAAACATGATCGAGCCTTTGCCGGGCGTGGTTTTCTGGGATGAACTGGAACGGAGAATCGCTCTGGCGGAAAGCCTGGGGCTGAAAGTCATCCTGACACCCACCTGCCCCAATTCCAATCCTTACCGGGCGCCCATCTGGTCCGGCGCCATGCCGATGCTGGACCAATATGGCTACGCGGTTCCCGAAACCGCCGCGAAACTAACCTGGCCAAGTTTCTGGAGCTTCCAATCCAGCTACTTCCCGTTCCTTCGCAATCTCGCCGGTCATTTTGCGGGCAATCCGACCGTCATCGGCTACAACCTGGAAAAATTCGCCAGCAGAGATCGGGAAAGCAGCGAGACAAAGTCCGAGTTGCGAATTGCAGACTACTCCAAGGAAGCCCAGGAACAATACCGGCAATGGTGCGCAGAACAAGGCAGGCCCGTCGCCCCGCTTGCCAGACGGTTTTCCATTCCCGGCAAGGATACACCGCCTGCGGAAATCGGCCCGGATCTCTCCGCCGGCTGGCAGGCCACCATGGAATTTCGGGCCGTCACCGGAATCGAATGGGTTGGCCGATCCATCGCCGCCATTCGAACCGTCGATCCCAGGCGGGCCATCATTATTTATCAGATGGGAAGCCTGGCCAACACCATTCCATTCCTTAAGGACGGCGCCACGCTTTTGCCTGAGGGCGGGCCGAATTATAATGAACAATACATGTCGAGCATGTTCGCCCAGGCGGGCGTCCCCTATCCATCCGAGCCGGGCAGCTTCGTTCCGCGATCCCGCTCGCACATCGACTCGTGCTATTTTTATACCAGTTGTTTTGCCGATGAGGCGTTCTGGAAATACCGCTGGCACCAGGATGCTTTTGGAACTTACAGTTCGCTCGCCCCGACACTTGAGTTTTTGAAAGGCTCGATGCCGCATTTCCAAGCGTGGTATGCCGCCCGCCGGATGGAGCCCGAAGTCCTGGTTGTCGGAAGCCAGGCGGACAACGTGCTTTCCGGACCGCGCAGACTGGGCCTTAATAATCTGGCGGGATTTAATGAATTTGTCGCCCTCTACGAATTTCACCAGTTGCCCGCCCACTTTGCCAACGAATATGCGGACTGGGTCGATCTCGCCAAATTCAAAGCCGTGTTTGTTGCGGGAGAGGTTTTCCCGCGGCCCATGGTTGAAAAATTAAAGGCCTATCTTGAGGGTGGCGGCAAGATTGTCATGGTCGGCAACGCCGGTTTTTATGATCCGCGAAATCCGGGCGACCACAATTTCTTGAAAAACGAACTCGGCCCGAATCCCAACATCCGGACCATCGGCGAACCCGCCAATCCCGTTCCCGCGGCATTCGTTTCAACACATGGCCATGTGAAAACCATGTTCGGGACGGACGACCTGGAAAATGTTCTGGGTTGGGCGGGAGTCCACCGGGCCATCACCGTGGCGGAACCGGGGTTCGATGCGCTTCTGCGAACGGGCTCCAATGGCGAATACCATGCCGCCGTGCTTCGCCGGATGCTGAATGGCGAACTCCCCGGATCGCAACCTCCCGACGAAATAACGGGGACCGCCGATTGCACGATCTCCCTTTTGAAGCTCCCGCCGGGGAAATACAGGGTCGGGAAATACCATCGCTCACAAGCCGATATCGGCACATTTGAAACGAACAACGAAGTCCTCTCGTTCACGACGTCCGGCATCGAACAAGGAGAGCTTCAGCTCTTCAAAATCACGCTCGTCTCAGGCTTCGCCCCCAGCCTCGCCCCCGGTGGCGACCTGCCCCCCGCGACCACTATTTACGACGACGGCAGCGCCGTCCTTTCCGTCAATGCCGGCGGCAAGCCGCCTTTCCTTTACCAATGGCAGATATCCACCGACGGCGGTGCCATCTGGGCGGACGTCGCCGGAGCCAACGCCTCCACCCTCATGCTCTCCGGCCTCACCGGCGCCGACGACGGCAAACTCTACCACGTCATCATCACCAACGCCTTCGGCCACACCGTCAGCGCCGCCTCCGTGCTCGTCATGCCCGCATTTCTGTCCGCTGACAAAACCATGCTCACCCTCAGGCAACCCGCCGGCAGCAACGCCACTTTCACCGTCACCGCCAACATCGCATGGACGGGCACCGCCGGCGACACTTGGATGACCCTTTCCCCCGACACCGGCACCGGCGGCACGACCCCCGTCACCGTCACGGCCGCCTCCGCCAACACCACAGGCGCCCAGCGCACCGCCAGCGTGACCATTACCGGCTCCGGCGTCACCGACCAGTCCGTCATAGTCACCCAGAACGCCGCGGGCGCCGCCTCCGTTCCCGCAAGCCTCGCCGAGGGTGCCGCGCTCCAGTTCGACTTTGGATCGGGGACAACCGAGACCTACATCGTGGCCGCCGGCAACAAACTCGTCCCCACCGGCGCCACCGGCTCCACCCCTGTCTCCTACGAATACGAGGCTGCCGGCGGCACCGGCACGCTTGTCTTCGACTACGGCACGTGGTCGCTGGACTTCGACACCCGCACCTTCACCCTCCGTGATTCCGGTGCGGGCGGCCCCTCCGAACATGAAGGCACCTTTGCCTACACGGTCACCGTCACGTTCGCCGCCGGCGCCGCCGGCGTCCCGGCTCCCCCCGCGAAGACTGTTTCGCCCGGTCTGGCATACGGCTCGCTGCCCTCGCCTTCACGCGAGGGCCACACCTTTGATGGCTGGTTCACCGCGGCCACGGGAGGCTCGCAAGTCACCGACGCCACGGATGTGCCGGTAAACGCCGGCAACCACACCCTTTACGCCCGCTGGACCGGCATCAGTGCCGCCGGCGGCAAGGGCGGCGGCGGTGGCGGCGCCCTCTCGCTTTTTCTCCTCCCCGCCCTCGCGCTGTTGTTTGTCCTGCGTCGAGGGGGGGGCGCCGAGGGTGCAGCAGGAAGTGATGTCACCCCCTCAAAAGGCGGGTGCAACCCAAAGTGAGGCCCCTCTTTCTTCTTTCCTCGTTCTCTTTCTCTTTCTCTTTCGCCCAGCCCACACCTGACGAAACTGATGTTACGCGGCGGCCCGTTTTGGCAGGGCGGTCTCGCCGAGACCGCCGTCGTTTGCCTCGTGGTGCTCGCGGCGGTCTCGCCGTGTATAGTCCCGGGTCAAGGGTAACAGTTGTCCCGCTATGAG